>CADBMH010000318.1 GCA_902795705.1 uncultured Lachnospiraceae bacterium
CTTATCATTCATTTGACTGTTTTCAGAAAACCCAAGCTGATGATATAAGTACAAAGCACTAACATTATGATTATCTTACTTTTTCGTTAAGTTATCAGCAAAAAAACATCTTTTATAATTCTATTTTTCCTTTGCGGTACCTTCCAAAGAAAATTCCATCATCTACATACTTTTCAGTTTCTGATACCCACATAGGAAACTGACCTGTTGCCAATGCTGTTTGTCCGTTCAACATACCTGTATGAAAAGATATATGTCTAAACTGTCTCAATATAAGCTCCATTCGTGTATATCTGCATTGTTCTGGCTTTTCATATAACATTTCATCTGTTAATGTATCAAGATACCCCAATGTCTTTTTTTCTACCATAGCAAGATAATCGAGTAACTGTTCATCAGATAAAACTACTTCGCAGGGTTTTTCAGGATCATCCATTCCCTCTACATGAAAGTCCGGTTCCTTATAAACAAACGGATTAATAAACCATTTATCAGCAGAATGAAGTGCATGATAAACCCATCTCCAACAAGGTGCACCACAACATAAAGCATTTCTGTCATATGTTTTTATAGATGTTCTAATATTTAGGAAATTTGGTTTAACCATATTTTTTATTATCAAGCACAATTCATTCATAAAATGCCTCCATAAATAATATTTTGCAAATTTTTTACATCAATACAAACTTGTAATTTATATTCTTTATCACACAATCATAATATACCATAATCCTTTCCGTCTCGCAAGCACAAAACTATTAAAAACCCTCTAAAATAAAGGACTTCCGCTTATTTTCCATCAAGCTCCCCTCACCCTGCGGGGAGATACTCTTGATGGAACAGATTTTTTTCTAGTCAACTCTTGCTAAGATATTATAAACAGGGTATAATATACATTATCAAGACAGGAGGTGACGAGCATGTTATCTGCTTAGGAAATTTACGATATCCAAAAACTTAACCCAGATGAGCAAAATGTAATATTTAGTCTCATCAGATGTTTTATATCATCAAAAAAAGAAAAAAATGATGCACAAATGGTAGTACCTATATCTTTATGAATAGTGTTTTCGGAGAATCGTATGATGTAATTGTTACCCATGAAATCCTTTGTGAATATGAGGAAGTATTAAACAGAAAATATTTTTCAAAATAGGACATGCGAACTTCATTCAGCATTTCAACAACCTCCGCAATACAATCAGCATCTTTACTATCCATCTCATATTGATTTTCAGACCCAAAACAGTTTGACCGTATATAAACATTGTCAAACTCACTGCTTTGAAATCTCATGGGATGGACCAGAGGGCAGAACAGGCATACTATCAAAATACATATGAAACTGCCGATGATAATCCATATAACTCTCTTCTTAATTCATGTCAGCTTTTCCCCCTTCCTCTTCCTGTAATCAGGAAATCGGTAACTGCTCAGTGCCCCTCGATATTATCCCGAAAAGGAGCTTCATCTACGAAAAACATGACGAAACATCCCTCTTTTTCTTCTGGAAGCTCCAGTTCCTCCAAAAAATCATATCTCCACATCTCGTTCTCTTCCCCGACAAGCTGCGGCAGCTCCTCCACCCAACAGCTCCACATATCATTTTCATATTTTTGATAAAGCTTTTCTTCAACTTCCTTTTTACTGTCTGTCGTTGAAAACAGCACCACGGACTCCATATCCACATGATTTCCCGTTCCCGAAGTGTTTCCTGTTTCAGAATATGTGTCAATAATCTCCACCTCCGTACATTCCGACCGGATCGTTTTGGATAATTGTCTCGTCTGGCTGGCTGTTGCCGCATGATTGACGATCATGCCGAATATCTCAAAGAGAATCACAAGGGTAATCAAAAGAAAGGGCAGCAAGAGAATAAAATATACAAGCTTTTTTTTACCGTTTCCTTTCATGAGCGTCCCTCCTTCATGTCAATCAGCTTTCCATTTCGGATATAATATGCTACGATACATTTCTGTACGGATACCCCCTTCTTCTCCTGTCCCGCCCATTTTTTCGCCTGTTTGACCGTCGGATGATAGTTTGGCCGGCTGGCACCAGAATATCCCGTCGAGTAATGCGTTTCCCAAAGAATCTTTTTGAATTTATTCCGTTTTTTTGAGTAGACCATCCGGGACTTTATCCTGTACAGGGGCATCAAGTCATCCTTTGTGATATGCAGATTGACCACCTCTCCCTGCAGATCATCATCTCCCGGCAAAAATCCCGTACAAAGATATAGGTATCCTTTTCCTTTTTATAATACTTTCGGACAGCCTTCTTTATCTTTTTTTTAATCTTTTCCTTCTCATTTTTGGCAAAATGGTCAGCCACTATGTAGTCTGCCGCTTCCTCCGAAGAGATGTGCAGGGTAAATTCCCCAAAAGCTGTATAGTGCCTCTGAAACCATTTTTTCTGTTCCAGCTTTCCGGAAGAAATATCTTCAAAGGAATCCGGGAAAAACCCGCTATACCCATGATCATATTTCAAAGAAAGTCCCCTGCTTCCATATTTTAGGGATAAAAAGGTCATTTTCTTTTTGTCCGGAAAAGTCAGAATAACCTCATAGAAGTTCGAAGTACAGCCTTCATCCATTTTTTCACATGCAATTTCCTGATAAAAGGCATCCACCCTCACATCCTGATCCAGACAGCCCTCTTCCATTAATATTGTAAAAATCGTCGAATACGGAGCGATATCTTTCTCAATCGCCGTATTGTATTCCCAATAGACCAGATCCGTAAACTCCTCCAAAAAGACAGATGCATCCGGGAGCTTTAAGTCATATTCCGCATTTTGTGCCACATAGGAAATACCTGCCCCGCTTGTACTTCCAGCAGAAGACACCGGAATCGTCTGTTCCTGCATGGCAGACGGAGCTGCCCCTGCCAAACCAGGGCTCTTCTGGCTGTCACTAATCCGGACATTCATTTTTAAGAGAAATATCCCTGCCAGAATTAGACAAAATCCCCTTGCAGATATAACCGTTTCTTCTTCATTTTATAGAACTCCCTTCAATTTTCCCTAAAATTATTGAAACATACAAAAGAATTTGTTTTGCTGATTTAAAATATGATATTCATGCAACATTTAAGAAATTAACAACAGTAATCTCATTGATATGCTTCTTTGCATCTGCGATTACTTTTTCAATTTGTTTTACAACATCACCTGTAAATTGAACTTCATCGCAGATTTCACATTTATAGCATGGTATATTCCGGATTACCAGCAACCCTCCATCCATCTCAATCGCTTCTGTTGTAACGCTTTGATATGCCTCATGACCGCATCTGATACATTTCATGTCAGTCCTCACCCCTTTCTCGTTTTCAGATCCTCTTCCCATTTATCCAAATTTGGTACATATGCAGTAATTAAATATATTTTTCCATCATCCATGCTGACCACTACATGTATATAAACGTATCCTAAAGACAAGCCCAAAATCAGACAGCTTGGGAATGGATAATCCTCTGGATATTGCTCAATAATTTCACCATGATTTATAGCATACATCACGTCATCTACAGAAATATTTCTCTCATTCAGGCGAATCTGACCGTGCAGAGAAATTACAATATTTTCTGCTTTATTGATTTGGCGGAAATCTTCAATGGTGTACATATTATTCCTTTCTTTTATCAGTTTTATCATCAAACTGTATTGTATCACACCTATCTTTGCTATGCAATCATACATTGAAATTTCTGAATGCTGATAAACTCCATCTCCTTAAAACAATGGAAATGCCCGGGAAGATATATCAAAAGCTTATCACCCTACATTTCTCATCGAGGGTATCTCCCCCTGCGCATAGGTACACTTGATGAAATATATCTTATCCTATTATTTCCATTCTTTTTTATTTAAGGGTTTCAAATAATTCTTTTTCAAATCACGTAAATTACCAAAAAATATTTTCTCAGATTTAGAAAACATATGGTTATCTAATTTAATTTGTACTAATTTCATTGTACAAATTAAATCTGCCACTTGAAACAATTTATAATCCATTGGCATAACTTTGCGGAATTCAGGATTAGGCAGTAAAGTATTAAATACAGAAGATAATATTTTACTTACTTCTACCTGACCATTATCATAATATATTTTTACATTATCAAACGATAAAATCTCCTGATAGTTTTCATAGATAAATTGAGAAATCTTTTTCGATAATCTTCCTGTAATATCAACCACATTTGATAAATGCTTTTTCTCAACAAAGAAACATTTATAGCGAATGTCTATTTGACGAACAAATGCCATCATTTTATTGAAAATACCCCTTCTTTCTTCGATTGTCATGTTTTGATAAATTTCTTCTTTGCGAATGATAGGTCC
>CADBMH010000319.1 GCA_902795705.1 uncultured Lachnospiraceae bacterium
AGAAATTTCTGAAAAAAGGAAAAAAACACTTGACAAACAAAATTAAATTGCGTACAATGTGTTTGAAAGAAAAAGTTGTATGCAATTTAATTTTTGGTTTATGGGCTTTTGCTACTGAGGTGTGATATCTTTTTATGAATAGTAACTGGATGAAATGTGGAAGAATAGAGGAAAAGGTATTAAAAAATACAGGAAGGAAGGTGGCAGTATGTCAGAACGCTATGATGCAGCAATCATCGGAACAGGACCCGCGGGTTTGTCGGCGGCGATCACCTTAAAGATCAGGAACAAAAAGATTCTTCTGCTTGGCAGCAAGGAGCTTAGTCCGAAGATTGAAAAGGCGCATGAGATCAATAATTATCTCGGGATTCCTGCTGTGAAGGGCTCCGATTTGGGACAGAGGTTCATGGAGCATTTAAAGCAGATGGAGATAGAGATCACAGAGGATCAGATTACGACAGTCTATGCGATGGGGGAATATTTCAGTCTCCAGTCAAAGACGAATGAAATGTATGAGGCAGATAGTGTCATTATTGCGTCCGGAGTGAATTTCGGCAAGCTGTATGAAGGAGAAGAAAAGTTCTTAGGAAGAGGTGTCAGCTATTGTGCTACCTGTGATGCACCTCTTTATAAAGGGAAAACGGCTGTTGTGATCGGACAGACTCCAAAGGAGGAGGAAGAAGCGCAGTTCCTTTCTGAAGTTGCAGAAAAAGTGTATTATGTGCCGCTTTATAAGGAAGAAACGCATTTGAGCGATGCGGTTGAGTTAGTGGCAGATATACCGGTGTCGATCGAGGGCACGATGAAAGCCGACAGACTAGTGCTAAAGGAGCGGACAATCGAAGCGGACGGATTTTTTATCCTGCGGGAGAGTGTATCACCGGCACAGCTTGTACCGGGACTTGCGATGGATGGAAATCATATTGCGGTAAACAGGAAGATGGAGACGAATATCAAGGGCTGCTTTGCCTGTGGAGATATCGTCGGACTTCCGTATCAGTATATCAAGTCAGCCGGTGAGGGAAATATCGCGGCATTATCGGCTGTAAGCTATCTTGACGGAAAGAAAAAGGAAAAATGATAGTGTCAAGAGAACTATGAAAACAAGAGGAAAATAAAGGAGGAAAAGAAGATGGTAAAGAAAATTACAGGAGCAGAGTTTGGTGAGGCAGAAAGCGGAGTAGCAGTTGTGGATTTTTCAGCAACATGGTGCGGTCCGTGCAAGATGTTGGCACCGGTTCTTGAGGAGATTTCCGGCGAGCTGGAGGGAAAGATCAATTTCTTCAATATCGATGTGGACGAAAATCAGGATCTGGCAGCAAAATACGGCATTACCAGTATTCCGGCACTTTTGGTTTTGAAGGACGGGGAAAAGCAGGATATGCAGGTGGGCTTCCAGCCGAAGGATGCACTGATGGATGTGTTTAATGCATATGTAGAGTAGAACAGGAGGAATGGATATGAGTATTTATGATTTAAGTGTAACGGCTGCGGACGGCAGTGAGGTTTCTATGGCAGACTACAAAGGAAAAGTGATTTTAGTGGTAAATACGGCAACCGGCTGCGGCTTTACTCCGCATTATGAGCCGATTGAGAAGATGTATGAGGAATACCATGATAAAGGCTTTGAGGTCATTGATATCCCATGTAACCAGTTTGCGGGACAGGCACCGGAGTCTGATGAGGAGATCCACCAGTTTTGCACTTTAAAATATAATACACAGTTTCCTCAGATGAAAAAGACGGATGTGAACGGTGAAAATGCGGCTCCTCTTTTTAAGTACCTGAAGGAACAGAAAGGCTTTGAGGGCTTTGGAAAAGGACCGAAGGCAATTGCCATGAGCGCGATGTTAAAAAAGATAGACAAGGATTATAAAAATAATCCGGATATCAAATGGAATTTCACGAAATTTTTGGTAGACCGTGAGGGAAATGTTGTCGCACGCTTTGAGCCGACCGTGAATATGAAGGATGTGGAGAAAGCGGTTGCGGAGCTGGTGTAAGAGATATAGGAAGAGAATCCGGAAAAGGCGTCAGAAGTGGCGTCTTTTCTTCAATTGCAGGAAAGAATCGGGGTGTTGCATTGCTTGCCTACATAGACATCTCAAATTATATGATGCAAAAACAGAGATGATAAAACTAAATATGATGGAAGAGGTATCATGATATCTGCGACAGTTTTGCGACAGTTTGCGACAATTTTCCGTAGAATTATGAAGATTTTAGAAGATTTACGGAACGATAAAAAGTTTCGGAAATACTGATAAACAGTGGGGAAAGCCCTGTTTTAAAGCTTAAAGGAATTTGGAAATTGTCAATTTCCTATTGACATACTAGGAAAAATAGTGTATAAATAGTTTGTCAATACTTATAGGGGGAACAGGAGGTTTGACATGAGGATATCGACGAAGGGACAGTATGCGCTGCAGATGATGTTGGATCTTGCTATCAATGATACGGGTGAGTATATTACAATCAAAAGTATTGCGAAAAGACAGAATCTGTCGGAAAAATATCTGGAGCAGATCATCAATATGCTGTCACGGGCGAAATTTGTAAAAAGTATCCGTGGGGCAAAGGGTGGTTACCGGTTGACAAATCCGCCGGATTTTTATACAGTAGGTATGATATTAAGGGCAATCGAGGGAAGTCTGGCACCCTTAAGCTGTATTGAGGAGGAAGAGGACTGTAATCACGTGGAAAAGTGCCTGCTGTGCGATCTCTGGAATCAGATCAATGATGCGGTCAACAGTGTGATCGACCGGATTACATTGGCAGATCTCCTCCAAAAGTATAAAACGCAGGTAGAGTATGACTACATGATATAGATATTGACTATGGACTGTGTTTTAGATAAAATAGTAAAGTGTGTTTCGAATAGTTCAAAACGGCATTTTGCGTCTGTAAAACATAGTATCCCTACCAGAAAAGTATGAAAAGATATATTATAAAAAAGAACTCAGAAAGGATTGGTGAGCAGACATGGGTAAGTTGATTTATCTGGATAATGCGGCTACTACAAAGGTCTATCCGGAGGTTTTTGAGGCGATGAAGCCGTATTTCATGGAGGATTACGGGAATCCGTCGAGCATCTACAGCTTTGCCGGAAAGAGCAAAAAGGCGGTAGATGATGCAAGAAGAACGATTGCAGATTTTATTGGTGCAAAGGAAAATGAGATTTATTTTACCGGAGGCGGAAGTGAGTCGGACAACTGGGCACTGAAGGCTGCGGTGGATGGATATAAAAGCAAGGGGAATCATATTATTACATCGAAAATCGAGCATCATGCGATCCTGCATACCTGCGAGTATCTGGAAAAGCATGGATGCGAAGTGACTTATGTCGATGTGGATGAAAATGGTGTGATCAAATTAGACGAGCTTGAAAAGGCAATCCGTCCGGAGACGATTTTGATTTCCGTAATGTTTGCGAATAATGAGATTGGAACGATTCAGCCGATTAAAGAAATCGGCGAGATTGCGAAAAAGCATGATATTCTCTTTCATACAGATGCGGTACAGGCATATGGTCATGTTCCGATCAATGTGAATGAGTTGGATATTGATATGTTAAGTGCCAGCGGACATAAGACCGGAGGACCGAAGGGAATCGGCATCATGTATCTGAGGAACGGTTTGAAGATCGGTTCCTTTATCCACGGCGGGGCGCAGGAGAGAAACCGCCGCGCGGGTACGCATAATGTGCCGGGAATCGTCGGATTCGGAAAGGCAACAGAGATTGCAAGAGATTCCTTAGAGGAGAGAAGCGCAAAAGAAATCAGACTTCGTGATCGTCTGATCGACGGAATCTTAGAAAAGGTTCCGTATGCAAGACTGAATGGTCATCGTACGACGCGCCTTCCGAATAATGTGAATATCAGTATTCAGTTTATTGAAGGAGAGTCCATGCTGATTCTTTTAGATCAGAAGGGAATTTGCGCATCCAGCGGTTCTGCCTGCACGTCAGGTTCATTAGATCCGTCCCATGTGCTTTTGGCAATCGGACTTCCGCATGAGATCGCACATGGTTCTCTGCGTCTGACATTGTCGGAGGAAACGACAGAAGAGGACGTGGATTTTGTAATAGAGAATGTGGAGCAGATTGTGACAAGACTCAGAAGCATGTCACCGCTCTATGATGATTTTGTTAAGAAAAACAGTTGATAAGGGAAAATGCATTTGTATTACTGTTCTAAAAAAGGGACAGTTAGGAGAAGCGGCTTTTTGATATTTGCAGGTAATCTGCAGATAGGAAGAAAACAGGAAAGGAAGGATAGATATGTATAGTGAAAAGGTGATGGATCATTTTAGCAATCCGAGAAATGTGGGCGAGATTGAAAATCCAAGTGGTGTCGGCACGGTTGGAAACGCAAAGTGCGGAGATATCATGCGCATTTTTTTGGACATTGATGAAAATCAGATCATTCGTGACTGTAAGTTCAAGACTTTTGGCTGTGGGGCTGCAGTGGCAACAAGCAGCATGGCAACGGAGATGGTCATGGGAAAAAGCGTGCAGGAGGCATTAGAGGTGACAAATGTTGCCGTGATGGAAGCTCTGGACGGACTTCCGCCGGTAAAGGTACACTGTTCGCTTTTAGCAGAGGAGGCAATCCATGCCGCTCTGTGGGATTACGCAGAGAAAAACGGCATTACGATTGAGGGCTTGGAAAAGCCGAAGGCAGATATTAATGATGAAGAATAGGGCTTGGCGGAGCATTGAAGAAGACTTTACTATAGGTAAGGTCTTTTTCGGTTTTGTGCAATATTATGTTTCACGGGAACATAATGCAATTTAGTTGAAAGAACATCTTCAAAATGGCAAATAAAAAAATTATGAGGAAGACGAGAAGAAAGTGAAGGATTTTGAAAATTTACAAAGAATCTGTCTGGAGGAAGTACGGGCAGCAGGAATCGAACCGGGAAATATTGTGAAATGGACGATCAACCGGAGGGCGAAGAGCAGGTGGGGGCTCTGCATCAGACACAGGAACGGAGCCTGTGAGATTCAGATTGCGTCTGTTCTTTTGGAGGATGAAAGGGTGAGTGAAGCTGCGTGCAAGGATACGATGATCCATGAGATTCTGCATTCCTGCAAAGGCGGAAACGGACATACCGGCAAATGGAAGGAATATGCGGAAATCATGAACCAGAAGTACGGCTATCACATTAAAAGACAGACCAGTGGGGAAGAAAAGGGACTGGAAAATTACCGGAGTAAAAGCAATCCTGTGAGATATTATTTTAAATGTACCGGCTGCGGCCAGATGGTGATGCGGAAAAGAAAGTGCGATTTTACAAAGTATTATAAAAGATATGTCTGTGCATACTGTGGGAAACGGTTTAAGAGGGTGAAGGAACCGGAGATGTAAGGTGGATTCGGGTATTTTAGGAAGGTTCCAAGGAAGAGTATTCCAAGGAAGAGTATTCCAAGGAATAGTATTCTTTGGAAACGCTGAAAAAACTCTTTACCTTTTCCTTTTCAGGGGATATAATAGAACTTGTTGTGAAATCAGGAATGAGGGGAAATGAATAAATGCTCAGGCATGGAGGTTATTATGAAAAACGGAATTGAGATCAGATGGCACGGAAGGGGAGGCCAGGGGGCGAAAACAGCTGCGCTTTTGTTAGCGGATGTTGCATTTAAGACCGGACAGAATGTACAGGGCTTTCCGGAGTACGGTCCGGAGAGAATGGGAGCGCCGATTACGGCATTCAACCGGATCAGCACGGACAAGATTCGGGTTCATTCCAATATTTATCATCCAGATTATGTAGTGGTGGTGGATGAGACATTGCTGGAGTCTGTAGATGTGACTGCGGGACTCAAAGAAGAGGGCGCGATCATTGTCAACACACCGAAGGCGAAGGAGGAGATCCTGCCGCATCTGAAAGGGTATCAAGGGCGTGTCTTTACTGTGGATGCCAGAAAGATTTCGATGAATACACTTGGTAAAAATTTTCCGAATTCGCCGATGCTTGCGGCGACGGTGGCTGTCAGTAAGGTGATGCCGAGAGAGAGCTTTATCAAAGAGATGAGAGCTTCATATGAACATAAATTTGCCAAAAAACCGGAAGTGATCGACGGAAATATGAAGGCATTGGAGTTGGCATTTGATGTAGTGGAAAAGGATGCGCAGGGATGAAAGAGCGTGAAAAATATTTTGAAAAAGAGAAAATTACAGAGTGACAATCTGGCTGGAAATGAGGATAGATAAAAATGAGAACAGATATTACCAAAATCAATGAAACGACACCCCATGATCAGTTGACAGAGGGGTTGATGGTATTTGCCGGTGGTACTTCAAAGCTTTTTAATACCGGCGAATGGAGAACGAATACACCGGTCATACATGAGGAGAAATGCAAGCATTGTTTCCTTTGTACGCCGGTATGCCCGGACGGATGTATTCCTGTCGAGGGCGGAAAGAGATTACCGATTGATATGGATCACTGCAAGGGGTGCGGTATCTGTGCTGCTGTATGTCCGTTTGACGCAATCGAGATGAAGGAGGGAAATATATAATGGCAATCAAAGATCGTATGTCAGGAAATGAGGCGGTTGCCTACGCAATCCGTCAGGTGAATCCGGATGTTATGCCGGCGTTCCCGATCACTCCTTCTACGGAGATTCCGCAGATGGTTTCTACTTATATTGCAAACGGGGAGATGGATACGGAGTTTATTCCGGTCGAGAGCGAACATTCTTCAATGAGTGCGACAATCGGAGCGGAGGCGGCAGGAGCAAGAAGCCTTACTGCTACTTCTTCTGCGGGACTTGCCCTGATGTGGGAGGAGCTTCTTTTAGCCTCCTCAAACCGTCTGCCGCTGGTGCTTACTCTGGTGAACCGTACCTTATCCGGTCCGATTAATATTAACTGCGATCATTCGGATGGTATGGGAGCAAGGGATACCGGTTGGATTCAAATCTATGCGGAGAATAATCAGGAGGCGTATGATAATTTCATTCAGGCGTATCCGATCGCGGAGGATAAAAGAGTACACCTTCCGGTTATGATCTGTCAGGACGGGTTTATCACAAGCCATGCAGTAGAAAATATTGAACTTTTGGAAGATGAAAAGGTGAAGGAGTTTGTCGGAGAATACGAGCCGGAGGAATTTTTACTGAATCCGGGAAATCCGATTGCGGTAGGACCGTATTCCATCAGCAATTACGCAATGGAAGCGAAGAAAAATCAGGAAATCGCCATGGAAAATTCGAAAGAAGTTATCATAGAGGTGGCGGAGAAATACAGGGAGCTTTCCGGCAGGGGATTTTCCCTTTTTGAAGAATACCGGACAGAGGATGCGGACTATATCATGCTGATCATGGGCTCGGCAGCAGGTACGGCAAAGCAGGCTGTGGATGATCTTCGTGAGCAGGGGAAAAAGGTCGGTGTTCTAAAGCTCAGGGTATTTCGTCCGTTCCCGGCGAAGGAGATTGCAGAGGCTTTAAAAAACTGCAAGGCGGTCGCAATCATGGACCGGTGCGAAAGCTATAACGGAAACGGCGGACCGTTGGGAGGAGAAGTGACATCAGCGCTTTTCCGGTTCAAGGTAATGATCGAAGCGGTGAATTATATCTACGGTCTGGCGGGACGCGATTTTACGGTCAGTGATGTGTGCGGCATTTTTGAAGAATTAGAGGATATGATCGTAAACGGAACAGAGATCGAGCAGTTTCAATATATCCGGTTAAGGTAGGATGTCAGAAAAGATTGATGGAAAAAGCCGGGGCAGTTTTTGAAAAATACGAAAATATCTGATAGTTTTTGGAAAAGAAAGGGATTACTATGAGCGACTATACATTAAAAACCATGATGAATAAACCGGAGCGTCTGGCACCGGGACACCGCATGTGTGCGGGCTGTGGGGCGACGATTGCCGTGCGTGCGGTTTTAAGAGGGCTGCATGAAAATGATCATGCCGTGATCGGAAATGCGACAGGCTGTCTGGAGGTGTCCTCTTTTATGTACCCGTATACTTCGTGGGAGGACAGCTATATCCATAATGCGTTTGAGAATGCCGGCGCGACCTTAAGCGGCGTGGAAACGGCGTATCATGCGTTAAAGAAGCGGGGAAAGCTAAAGGAGGATGTGAACTATAAGTTTATCACCTTCGGTGGTGACGGTGGAACCTATGATATCGGATTTCAGTCTTTGTCCGGCGCGATGGAGCGAAATCACGATATGGTCTATGTCTGCTATGACAACGGAGCCTATATGAATACCGGTATCCAAAGATCTTCCGCAACACCGATGTATGCAGATACGACGACAACACCGGTGGGTACGCAGTCGGTTGGAAAGATGCAGAATCGAAAGGATCTGGCGAATATTATCGCCGATCATGATGTCCCATATGTGGCACAGACGACATTTACACAGAATTTTATAGATATCCATAAAAAATCAGAAAAGGCAATCTATACTGAAGGTGCTGCTTTTCTGAATATCATGGCTCCGTGCCCGCGTGGATGGAGATATGAAACGGCAGAGATCATGGATGTCTGCAAGATGGCGGTGGAAACCTGTTACTGGCCGCTTTTTGAGGTGGATCACGGAAACTGGATCTTAAATTATGAACCGAAAAAGAAGCTTCCGATTGAAGATTTCCTTAAAAGCCAGGGAAGGTTTAAACATTTGTTTAAACCGGGAAATGAGCATCTGATCGAGGAATTTCAGGCAGAGGTAGACAGGCGATGGGAAGATCTTCTTTATAAATGTTCAAAATAACATAATCTTAGGAAAAGCCCGGGCTGTTGCAAATTGCTGAAATTGTTTTTTACAAAATTAATTTGCAATTTGAGTCAGGATGTCAAAAGAATGGATAGCAGCCAAGAGTTGATTAGTATAAGGAATAAGGAATAGGAAATGACAAAGCAGGAATTTAGAGAGCTGGTTTCGAAAAGAAAATTGATTTTAGACGGAGCGACGGGTTCGAATCTTCAGAAGAGGGGAATGCCTGTCGGTGTGTGCCCGGAGGAGTGGATCATTGCTCACAGAGAAGTGATGTGCGGTCTGCAGAAGGAGTATATTGAAGCAGGGACAGATATTTTATATGCGCCGACTTTTTCCGGGAACCGTATCAAGCTGGAGGAATATGGTCTGGCAGAGAAAATTGCGCAGATGAACCGGGAACTGGTCGGTATTTCGAAACAGGCGATAAAGGAAATGGGCGCGGAAGGCAGGGTGTTCGCTGCCGGGGATCTTACGATGACCGGAAAGCAGGTAGAGCCGATCGGTCCGCTTCCATTTGAAGAGCTTGTAGATATTTATAAAGAGCAGATTCGTTATCTGGATGAGGCAGGGGCGGATCTGCTTGTCGTGGAAACGATGATGAGCTTACAGGAGTGCCGTGCTGCTGTGATTGCCGCAAAGGAGGTGACGGAGCTTCCTGTGATGGTGACTCTGACATTTAACGAGGACGGCAGGACGCTTTTTGGTACAGATCCGGCAACGGCATCTCTTGTATTATCCACGCTAGGCGTTGATGCTCTCGGTGTGAACTGCTCGGTAGGACCGGATAAGATGCTTGAGGTCGTACAGCTCATGAAGGAGTATACGGAGCTTCCGGTTATCTGTAAGCCGAATGCCGGTCTGCCGAAGATGGTAGACGGCGAGACGGTATATGATATGGAGCCGGATGAATTTGCGGAAAACATGATGCCACTTGCTAGGGAGGGCGCGGATATTTTAGGTGGATGCTGCGGTACGACACCAGAGCATATCCGAAAAATGGTACAGAAGTTAGAGGAGGAACATTTAACAGAGGTTCTTACCTATAAAGAGCGAAAGGGCGGAGTTATCAGAAGGGCACTTTCCAGTGAGAGATATACCGGAAGGATCGATCTTGACGGTGCTTTTCAGGTGATCGGGGAGCGTATAAATCCTACGGGAAAGAAAGCACTGCAGGCAGAACTTCGGGAAGGGATTTTGGATATCGTAACGGAGATGGCGGAGTCACAAGAGGAAAACGGTGCTGCGATCTTAGATGTCAATATGGGAATGAACGGTATTGATGAAAAGGAAATGATGATAAAGGTCGTAAAGGAGCTTAGCATCGTGACGGATCTGCCGCTTTCGATTGATTCGAGCCATGTCGATGTGGTAGAGGCGGCACTCCGGATCTATCCGGGACGCGCACTGATTAATTCCATTTCCCTGGAGCCTGAGAAATTTGAAAAATTGATTCCGGTTGCGAAAAAATACGGGGCGATGTTTATTCTGTTACCGCTTTCGGAGGCGGGGCTTCCGAAG
>CADBMH010000320.1 GCA_902795705.1 uncultured Lachnospiraceae bacterium
CACCGATCACCTCATATCCCTTTTCCTTTAAAAGATAGGCAGCAACCGAGGAATCCACGCCTCCCGACATTCCGACTACTACTTTTTCCTTCATTCTAGCTTTCACCCCTGGCACAAATCATTGATATAAGATGACTCTTCCCCGATAAACAGCCTGACACTATTTTCAGCCTGCAAGCTCTAACATCTTAGAAAGCGGCTTATTTGCTTTCACTCTGAGCTTTTCATCAAGTGTCAGCTCCGGTTCCAGAGTTTCCAACGCATGAAGCACCTTTTCCAAAGTAATCTTTTTCATATTCGGACAGAACTGCCTGTGTCCGACCGAATAAAATTTCTTTCCGGGATTTTTCTGCTCAAGCTCAAAAAAGACACCCATTTCCGTACAGATGATAAATTCTGCTTTCCCACTTTTAGTTGCATAGTCAATTATTTCAGAAGTGCTCCCGATAAAATCAGATATTGCAAGAACATCTCCCGTACATTCCGGATGAGTAAGCACCTCTGCCTCCGGATGTGCCTCCTTTGCCTTTAAAAGTTCTTCTTTATGAATACTCGTATGCACATGACAAAAGCCGTCATTAAAAATAAACTCCTTTTCCGGAAGCTTTTCTGCGACAAATCGTCCGAGATTTTCATCCGGTATAAAAAAGATATGCTTACTCGGCAGCTTGTCCACCACACGCACCGCATTCGAGGATGTCACACAGACATCAGAATATGCCTTTAGCTCCGCTGTGGAATTGACATAACATACCACTGCCACATCCGGATACTGCTCCCTTACCTTCTGTATCCTGTCAATATCCGCCATATGAGCCATCGGGCAATCCGCATATTCATCTGCCATGATCACCCTTTTCCCCGGATTTAAAATCTTTGCACTCTCTCCCATAAAGGAAACCCCGCAAAAGAGAATATTCTTCTGTGGTACTTCAACCGCTTTTTTCGCTAGAAAGTACGAGTCCCCCACAAGATCGGCAATTTTTTGTACCTCACCATCCACATAATAATGCGCCAGAATCACGACATCCTTTTCTTCCTTCAGCCGCTTAATCTTTTCAATCATTTCAATCTCCTTGACAAATCAATAATTTGCAGTACTTCTGAAAATCAGCATCCCCACACTTGAAGAACGCTGCCTTTGCGTTTTTTAGTGATGGAACAACCGAAGTCCCGTAAATACCATCGCAATTCCATGTCTGTTGCAGGCATCAATCACATCCTGATCACGAATCGATCCACCCGGCTGCGCAATATAGCTGACACCGCTGCGGAACGCCCTCTCCACATTATCATCAAACGGAAAGAATGCATCCGAGCCACAGGTCACTCCCGTCGCCTGTGACAGCCATGCCTGCTTTGCCTCCTTCGTAAAGACAGGCGGCTTTTCCGTAAATGTCTTTTCCCAGAGTCCGTCTGCCAGAACATCCATATAATCCTCACCGATATACAGGTCAATGGCATTATCCCTGTCGGCACGCTTCATATCCTCCTTAAACGGAAGGCTTAACACCTCCGGTGACTGGCGCAGCAGCCAGTTATCTGCCTTCTGCCCTGCCAGCCTCGTACAGTGGATTCTGGACTGCTGCCCGGCACCGATGCCGATTGCCTGTCCGTTCTTCACAAAACAGACCGAATTGGACTGCGTGTATTTCAGCGTGATCATCGCAATCGCCATATCATTTTTCGCTTCCTCAGGAATCTCTTTCTTCTCCGTCACAACATTGCTGAAGAACTCATCATCGATATTCAACTCATTCCTGCCCTGCTCAAAGGTAATGCCAAACACTTCCTTATGTTCGATCTTTTCCGGCTCATAATTTTCATCGATTTTTATAATCGCATAAGCACCCTTTTTCTTTTCCTTTAAAAGCTCTAATGCCTCCGGCTCATATCCCGGTGCAATAATTCCGTCAGAAAACTCTCTTTTGATCATCTTTGCCGTACAGACATCGCACACATCGGAAAGTGCGATAAAATCCCCGTAAGAGGACATTCTGTCAGCTCCCCTTGCTCTCGCATAGGCTGCCGCAAGCGGTGTCAGCTCCCCAAGGTCATCCACCCAGTAGATTTTTGCCTCCACCTCACTAAGCGGATTCCCGATTGCCGCTCCTGCCGGAGAAACATGCTTAAAGGAGGTTGCAGCCGGTTTCCCCGTTGCCCTTTTTAATTCCCTTACAAGCTGCCAGCCGTTAAATGCATCCAAAAAATTGATATATCCCGGCTTTCCGTTTAAAACCTCAATCGGAAGATCCCTTCCGTCATTCATAAAGATCTTCGACGGCTTCTGATTCGGGTTACAGCCGTATTTTAATTCCAGTTCCTTCATAATTATTCCTCACTTTCTCTTTCCGTTTTCCGGTATCAACGGTTCTTATTAACAATCTTACTCTTATACTCACCAGTTTCTATATCAATATAGCGCACAAAGAGCGAAACCTTATTCTCCTCATTCAGATGATTCCAGATCAGCTCCGTAAACGCATCCATATCATCTGCAATATCCACAAGCTCCGGCTCGCCCTCAAAGCTTGGCAGCGGATTTCCATCCCCCATATAAGTATGGATAAATCTGCCCTCGCCCGCCTGCGGATTCATATAGGAAAATGTATAACGGTTGCAGCTTTCCGGATTTCCTCTGTCACTCTTTAAAATCGACATTGCATAGTTATACTTTCCGCCGTCAATATGCATGATTCCGGAAATCCTCGGTGTATAGTTCGGCGCATCCGGCTCAAACTCACGGGTTCTGAGTGCCTGCTCAAAGGTCTGCTGCTTGTCCATCAGCTCATAGATCGTATCAGTCTGATCCCCGTTGGTCACGATCGTCTTATTTCCAAGCACACGAACCGGTGCATAGATGATCAGGCTCGGATCAGTGAGTTTCGACGGATCAAATGCTTCCGTGCGGATTCCCTCACCATCCTCGACAAATACGCGGTTTCTGCTGTTTTCACTCCTGCCCATGATAAAATAAGCTGTTACGGCATACTTTCCGTTTGGGCTCTTTCCGATCACAATCCCCCTTCCCGGATAACTGTTTTCCTGCAGTCTCTTTTCTAATGAAATTTTCTCCAAACTCATAAGTATCTCCTTTCATTATCTCTATTTTTAACCTCATGCCGCGAATGCAATAAAGCAAATCTTTTTTGATTTCGCAGCTCAATGGTTCAAGTTTCAATCTTTCTCCTTCAGCCAGGCATTCAATCGATCAAGCAGCCTGCCATAGGCAGAGGCATTTTTATCAATCACCGATTTTGATTTCTTCGCAAAGGACTTTGTATCCGGCTCATTCACCTGCATTCCGTTGTCCTTTAAGGTCTGCAGTAACTCCTCTGTCTGCTTTTTGTTATTTTCTCTGTCGGACTTTGCCGAATTTTCCGCCGCCGTCTGAATGATCTTTTTCTGCTCTTCAGACAGTCTGCTCCAGATTTTCTCGGAAATTGTAAAGCACATACCGGAATAAATATGATTGGTCACGGACAGATATTTCTGCACTTCATAGAGCTTATTGTTATAAATCACAGGAATCGGATTTTCCTGTGCATCATATGTCTTCTGACGCAGCGCATCATACAGTTCCGAAAAGGAAAGCGGCTGCGGATTCGCTCCGAGTGCAGTCATAGTATCCATGATTACAGGATTCTGCGGTGTGCGTATCAACAGATTCTTCATATCATCCGGAGATTTGATCGGATGTTTGGAATTTGTGACACAGCGAAACCCGTTACAATAATGTGCAAGCACCCGCATATTCTTATCCACCAGCTTTTTCTCTGCCTCCGCCTCGATATCGCTATCCATAAATTCCCATGCCGTTTCAAAATCATCAAACAGGAAAGGCAGGGCAGAAATTCCCATCGTCCCCTCATAAGTAGCAAAATTTGACGCATCCGTGATCACAATATCAATCGTTCCGCTATTGATTGCAAGAGCATCGATCATCTCCGCATCTCCTCCCAGTTCTCCTGAAGGATGAATCTCCGCTTTCAGCTTTCCGCCGGATTCCTTTTCGATTTCATCTGCAAATTCCTTTGCTGCAATGTTTCTTGGATCTGTTTCACCGGTCGAAACTCCGATCTTCAAAGTAACACCATTGGAAAGATCCTTGTCTCCACCGCCGCAGCTGCAGCAAAAAGTCCCCACCGTAAACAGCAGACACAGAAATAAAATATTCCTTGCCATAATTCGTTTCTTCATAAAAATACCCTGCCTTTCTATCCGACACTACTTTCCTTCATCCTCCGGCTCCAAAACCTGTTCCTTTTGGATATCCACCTCAAACACCTTCATCTTTTGTCTGACATCCTTCAGACAGACATCAATCTTCTTCTTCGGTATCTCACAAAAAATATCCACCAGTTCTCCATCCAACTGTGAACCTGCCACCAGCCGGAGCTCCGCAACGGCATCCTCATAGCTCATAGTCGCTTTATAAGAACGATCCATCGTCAGAGCCGAATAGGTATCCGCCAGTGCAATGATCTTCGAAGCCAATGGAATTTCATCACCTTTTTTATGATGATAACCGGTACCGTCATATCTCTCATGATGATATAAAATCCATTCTGTAATCCTGTCAAAAGAGCCGATGGAATTTAAAACTCTTGCGCCAAAGTCCGGGTGGTGCTTGATCATCTCATATTCCTCTTTACTGAGCTTTCCGGATTTATTTAAAATTTCCCTTGGAATCCCAAGCTTTCCCAGATCCAAAAGAAGCGCAGCAAGCCTCAGATCATCTTCATTCAAACGGCACTTGTAGGCAAACGGCAGATAATCGTAAAATAATGTGGTCAGATTCATGACATGCAGAGAATGACCTTTTAAATTCTGATCCCCTGCCTCATTCAGACCGATCACAATTTCCAAAATATCAATCATGCGCTGTTTTAAGAAGTTCGCCTGTGCAACTACAAGCCGCACCATAAAAATATAACTGACTCCTATCATCAAATATGCAAAAATACTGTGTCCGCCACTCTTTAGAGCCGGAATCTCTAAAAGAAAACTGATGACCACCGAGATTCCAAACAGAATCATCAGACAGGAAATGACAATAGGATATCCCCGGTTCGCCAGCATGACATTCCGCCATACAGCAAACCGCACAATCAATTCGATCACTTCCACGATCACTAAAATAAGAATAATGGCATAAAACACTTCCGATAATGATGACATAATTCTCTCTCCTGTTATGAAAAGGTTATCTGGTTCTTTCCGGCGCGTTTCGACTCATAAAGAGCATCATCCGCACGACTGTAGATTGCATCTATATCGCGTTCTCCCTGCTCTATGACCGTTACGCCAAAGGAAGCATGAATCCCATGCAGCTCACCTAACTCCACACGATTCAGATTATCTAACATTCCCTGCAATATCTGCCGGATCGCATCTTCCTCCTCTGCGCTTCGTATGAACACAATAAACTCATCTCCTCCAAGTCTGCCGGCGAAGCTAAGCCTCTCCCTTACTGCCCGTTCCGGAAATGACCATTTTTCACTATAATCAATGTGCAGAGAATCCGCTATTGTTTTCCCCGCAATCTGAATCGCCTTGTCTCCCATCTGATGTCCCAGCTTATCATTGATCTGCTTGAAGCTGTCCAGATCAAGCAGACAGACCGCAATATGATCGGATCTGTCATTTCGCAGCACTTCACTCGCCATAGAGAAAAAGCGTCCTCTGTTTAATAGCGAAGTCAGTACATCAAAACTGCTTTTGACCTCTAACTCGCGTGCGATCTGCACATTTTTCTGAAAGGTCTCAAACTGCTTCATCCTCGCCCGCTGAAAGGTATAATGCAGGATCAGCGCCAGCAATAAAAACACCATCGTATTGTAGTTATCCAGACTGGAGATAGACGGCGGCTTTACCATATTGGAACGCCATAAAAAGACTCCGCCGCAGATCAACAGCACTGCACCCATTTTTAACATCGTATCAATAAAGGACAATGCGATCACAACTAAAATCACCGGAAACATGACGGCTGCCAGATAAGGCTGCTGTTCAGACACCTGTATACAAAAGGTCATAAACATGACTATTTCCAGATATGCAATGACTAACGAATGATTCTGTGCAGATTTTTTGAATATCCTTAACAGAATTGCAAATGTGAGCGCAATTCCGAAGTAAACGGCATAGAACACGGTGTGCCGTTCATCCACGCCGAATATGTTTAATCTTGAAAAAATCAAAAACATGAATGCATCCAGAATAAACCAGATATTCAAAATCTGGATGTGATTAAAATTCGTTGAATGGATCAGTCCTTTGCAATCCTGATAGGTGTTTTTATCATATCCGTAATAAATAAAGCTCGTTCCCAACTTCATAGTTTCCTGTCCCTCTTTGTCTCCATAAATTATTCCATGCTTAACTGTCATTCTGCTCATTTTATCATAAATAGAAACACAATTCAATTTTCCCCTGCAAAAAAGATGCTTCAGATCAGTGTTACCATTCACGACCTCGCCGCTCCGGTAACAGCAGTGCTTTCAGCACTAGATGTCCCTCCTCACCGGACTACATATTAAAAATAATCTCCCTCGCCGTTTCCTCCGCAACCGGTGTCGCAAAAACTCCATCCTCAAACTCTGCGATCTCACCGATTCCCTTCTGTACCACAAACCGCAGGGTTCCGTTCTTCACCTTTTTGTCCGTATAGAGCTTCTTTACCAGAACCTCTCTGTCAATATATTCCGGAATCTCTACCGGCAGTCCTGCGGAACGAAGAAGCTCCCTTACCTCAAAAATCTCTTCTTCGGTCATATAACCAAGCTTTTTGGAAAGCTGCATCTGCGCCATCATTCCGATGGAAACCGCCTCTCCGTGAAGAAGCCTGTAGTCACTGACCGTTTCCACAGCGCGCCCGACCGTATGTCCAAGATTTAAGATCTCACGAAGTCCCGTTTCCCTCTCATCCTTCTCTACGACATGATACTTGATCTGACAGTTTTTTTCGGCAATATGCTCACATGCCTCTCTGTCAATCGCTAAAATCTCAGTCATATGTTCTTTCAAATAACAGAAAAAATCCCTGTCTGCCATGCACGCATGCTTGATTGTTTCCGCAAGTCCGCTTGAAACCTCCCTTTCAGGCAACGTCTTCCATGTCGCGATATCAATGTACACCTTCTTCGGCTGATTAAAAAGTCCGATCAGATTCGTCGCAAGCGGCGTATCTACTGCCGTCTTTCCGCCGACAGACGCATCTGCCGCAGCTAAAAGAGATGTCGCATAATTAATAAACGGCACACCTCGTCCGTAGGTTCCCGCGATAAAGCCCGCCAGATCCGTCACGACTCCGCCGCCGACTGCAATAATGCAGCAGTCTCTTCTATATTCACTCGTAAGCATCTGATCCTCAATAAGCGCCTTCGTCTCTCTTGTCTTGCTTTTCTCCCCCGCCGGAAAGGAAAACACCTGCACAAAATATCCCTCCCGCCCGAGAAGCCACGCAATCTTATCCGCATAAAGCTCCTTTACATTGCTGTCAGTGATCACAGCAAACTTCTTAATCTTTCCGACCAGACCTTCCCTCAGGTCCGCAACAAGCTTCTCCTCCAAAGAAAATCCGATCTCGATCTGATAGCTGTCATCCACTACCTTTTTTAATGTTACGCCAAATGTACTCATACTAACTCTTCCTGCCTCCTCTGATCGCTCCGTCCTATTCTGTCTATTATAAAAAACTCTCTTTTTCTTGTCAATTCATGTTCAAAGTCTCTTTGTATAACAGCCCTTGACAGTCTTTATATTCACAGTCACTTTTTTCATTCACCCCTCACACTCCGTGCTCATTGTTTTTTGCTGTTATCAATACAAAAACAGCAGGAGAAACACTGCATCTGTCACAATATTTCTCCTGCCGCAAAAGCTTGCTGAATAAAATTACGAAGTAATTTTATTTTTTCATAAATCCGTCCATGTTTTTTGGACATCCCGAAGTTGCGAAGCAACTTTCTGAATAAAATTACGAAGTAATTTTATTTTTTCACCTTAATCGTCACCTTAGCTGTCTTCTTTCCTACCTTAACTGTTAAAGTCGTCTTTCCTTTTTTCTTCCCCTTGACTACGATGACTGCCTTCCCTTTCTTCAAGGTCTTTTTCGTTATCTTTGCAATCTTCTTGTTTTTGATTTTTACAGTCAGCTTGTCAGTTGTCTTCTTCGTGTTATCTGCTGCCGTAATCTTAAAGACTGTCTTAACGGTCTTTCCCTTTTTCTTGATCGTATAAGTTTTCTTTGCTGCCTTTACCTTTTTGCATGCATTTTTCACAGCCGGTGCCTGACTTGGCGCTATCGTTGGTGCTGCGGACGGCGCTATACTTGGTGCTGTCGTTGCCGGTGCCTGACTTGGTGCTGCACTCGGTTCTGTGGTTGGCGCTGTACTTGGCGCTGTCGTTGCCGGTGCCTGACTTGGTGCTGCACTCGGTTCTGCAGTTGGCACTATACTTGGTGCTGTCGTTGGTGCTGCACTCGGTTCTGTAGTTGGCGCTGTACTTGCCGGTGCCTGACTTGCTGTTGTCGTTGGCGGTGCCCAGCTTGGTGTTGTCGTTGCCGGCGCCTTGCTTGGCGAAGGCTCAACTGCTGCCTCTTTTCCGGTGATATAGATATCATCCCATGTTCCCCATGCCTGCGCACTTCCGTTTCCGGTAATTTCAACTGTCACCTGAGTCTCTTCCATAAAGGTAATATCTTTAATTTCCGGATTCTGCCATTCATTCCATCCCTTAAGCTCAGCCTTTACAGTTTCTGTCCTGCTTCCGGCTAAAAGTGTAATCTCATAACGATCATCTGCTCCGGCATCGCCACCCTGCAAAAATCCTCCGAGCGTATAGGTTCCTGCCGGAAGCTTCACGGTCTGTGCTGCTTTATAGCTGAATGCAGTCTCTGACCAGAAATGAAGACCGGAGGTCCCGCTGTGCGTATCATTCCCCGCTATCTCTGCTCCGGTTCCCGTGATCGTCCAGTTTGCATCTCCGTTCTCAAAGCCACCGTTTAACAGATAATTCTTTTCCTTTACGGTAAGCGTATAGGTTGCTTTCACTGTCGTCTGTCCCTTGTACTCACCGTCATCTACGGTTTTTGAGAGCGTAACCGTTCCGTTTACTACATAAGTTCCTGCTTTATTTACATCAATCTTTGCCACATCAGCCTGATCCCATGTGACAGTCTCGTCCACGCTTCCCTTATTATAAGTTACTTTGATTGTGGCAGGCAGTGTATACGTTCCGCCAAATTCAATCGTCTCTTCCGTATTTGCTATCTTATCCAGTATCGTATATTTGCTTTCCGCACCGGTTCTTGCATACTCCCAGACATGAAGGGAAGCCGTCGGTGTACCGTCTGCATGGAACATTGCCTCGTTATCAATCGGAGAACCGCCATACCACAGCCCCGCATCATCCGGATCATACTCTCCTGCATAAGAAGATGCCCAGCCGGAGCCCTTTGTCTCCCAAAGCTTTTTATTTGTCTCTACCTTTTCTTTATACGCATCACTATCTGTCTCCAGACCGGACACATCACCTACCGTGATCCATGCCGGCTCCCAGTAGAATACACCGATTCCGCCTGCTGCACTCACGGCACCAATCACATTGCGGACTGCTGTTGCCTGTCCCTGCTCAGAAAACGGTTCTGTCAGGTTATCCCCTGTGTCATTTTTTCCGACGCGCACCGTATTTGCGTGACCGTCTGTATCCTCCAGAGTATATGCGTAGCTCGTTTCCGCAACCATCACATCTTTCCCGTAGGTATCTTTTGCATTTTTAAGCTCCGAAGTCAAATTGCTTAAAGAGCCATGCCAATATGGATAATAGCTGCTTGCCAGTACATCATAGTCTACCTTATAGGTATCCAGATTCTCAGCCCATGTAGAAACCATGCCGCTCTCCGGATTCGTCACATGGATCACGACCTTTACCTTGTCATTATATGCACGAACCCCTTTCACACCTGCGCTGAAAAGCTTACACATGGTTTCCGTGCCGCTCTCCCCGATAAATCTATTGTTCGTTTCATTACCGACCTGTACCATTGTGACTGTATCCTTCGCAGGATCGATCGTCTCCAGAGAGGTCTTAATAAACTCCTCCACAGCAGCTTCCTTCTGCTCTGCCGTATAATCCTTCCATGCCTTAGGCGCCATCTGCTTACTCGGATCCGCCCAGAAATCAGAACAATGAAAATCGATCAGAACCTTAAGACCTGCCTTTCTGCAGGCATCTGTAATCTTTTTGGCAGTCGCCACATTATTGTTCCCGCCGCCGTATCCGTTTCCGTCTTTATCTTTCGGATCATTCCACACTCTGACGCGGACATCCGTAATCCCCGTACTTGCAAGAAACGCACAGAAATCATCTACATTGTCAATCACCCTGCCATCATAATCTTTAAAGGTCACTCCGCTTTCAAACTCGGAAATCACAGAAGAGATATCCACTCCCATGCAGAAATCATCACTTAAGCCGTTTACCTTCGCAACATCGATCTCAGCGTCCTTTACGACTCCGTCTCCATCGCCGGAAGCATTTCCGTCATCTTCAACAAGTCCTTCGTCCTTTGGAGAAACAAGTGCTCCGTCCTTGATCGCATATGCCGTTTTCGTTCCGCCGACCAGAACCGCATAATCCTCCGTACTATTCCACTGGTTATCATAGCTTGCGACTTTGTTGTCACTTGTACCGGCATAGATATCAAATCCGTCGGATTCCGAAGACAGGATCTTAATCTCTGCCTGATACCAGTTTGCATGACCATCTACTGCCTGTAAAACCGCCTGTGAATGCGGCCAGCCCCATTCACTTGATGTTACCGCTGTGTCTGAAAATGTAATACCTGTATGATTCCAGATATCCATATACAATGTTTCCGTGCCTTCATAGTAGAAAAACAAGGTAAATGCATCGTTTGCCGCCTTCGCTGTCTTCTTTCCCACATCCGGCACTACTGACATCGTGAGTACCATCGCCACAGATAAAACCATACTGAGTAGCCGTTTCCATGTTCTGTTCATAAAATAATACCCTCCTATCTTATTTTTCTGATAAAGACGAATTCTCTTTTCACTATGAAAAAACGCTCTTTATCAATGTCCATCTCTGTTGCGCAACCGCTTGCGCTAACTGTAGTATAACACATTTTATTTTTTTTCACAATTATTAGTTCTACCTAATTCCCGGTTCTTCTTTTTGGTAAAAATGCACAAAAAAACAATCTCCGGCAAAAGCCGAAAATTGCTTTTATATAAACCAGACCGAACCCTTTCCGGATCCCTCTGATCTCCGTTTTCATGGAGCTGGCGGGAATCGAACCCGCGTCCGAACCCAGATCCCATGTACTTCTACTGTCATAGTCAGTGTTTTTTCATTCCCTCCGGCTAGCGCCCACTAACAGGCTATAGCTTTCAGTAGCTTCATAAATTTTCTGTCTCCGCAAAGCTTAGGAAGCAGAGTTTCCCGCGGGTATGACATCGCTGATCCTAACGGCGGGACGCCAGGGGCGATGCGCTGCGACTAGGCAGCGAGTGCTAAATTATCTTCAGCGTTTAATTTTAAATTCGAACTTTTAACGTGGTGTCCGACCACGAACAGCTTCTCCATCTTCAGTGAGCCCGTCGAAACCAGTACAACCCCCGATAGTAACTGTCAAAGCAGTTATACTGTTGTACTGCGTTCAGTGTGTATTCTTAACCGAACACATAAAATTGTATTTATGTTTATAACATATTTTTTTGAAAAAGTCAAATTGAGCAGAGCTTAGGACTGCTCCTGATCTTTATCTTCTGGCATCTGTCATTTTCTTCACATTTTTATCCGTAATCTCCTTTACCACTTCCCGGTACGCCCGGACAAACTCCTCATGATGCTCTTCTATAAATGTCCGGTCCTCCGCTCTGGCGGCATCCTCCAGTGCTTTTGCCTGCTCCGACACCTGAACTGCTCCGATCATCTTTGTGTTGCTCTTTGCGGCATGCACGAAGACCTTATAATCCTTCCAGTTTCTTTTTCGGAAAAGCTCCTCCATGGCAGCCGTCTTTTCCTCGCCGGAAGCAGAAAACTCCCTAAGCATTTCATAGTACAGCTCTTCCTCGCCTCCACAGTACTTCAGCCCCGTCTCTGTCCGGATTCCCGCAGCCTTCAGCTTTTCGACATCATATGCCGGAGAATGCTCTTTCGCTGCCTTTTCAGTCTCCTCCGGTGTAACCTCCATGGTCTCTTCTCCCGGAGAAAATTCTATAATTTCCTCATCCGGCACAAACTCCAGAACCTCTTCCCCCTGCGTAAACTCTATGATTTCTTCTTCCGGTGTAAACTCCAAAACCTCTGTATTATCTGCTGATATATCCTCAGTTATGACTTCTTCCTTCCGGTTTTCATTTTTCGAATCCTGAGCAGCATTTTCCTGACTATCCGCCTGTTCATATGCTTCTTCCGGCAGATACTTCTTTAATTTTCCTACCAGTTCCTTTACCTCCATCGGTTTAGACAGATAGTCCGCAAATCCCTCCGAAAGATAGGTTTCTCTCGCGCCAACCACCGCATTTGCCGTCAGGGCGACCATAACGGTCTTATCAGGTATCAGCTTCTCCTCCTGCAGCCGGTGAAGCGTCTCAATCCCATCCATGACCGGCATCATGTGGTCTAAAAATACAATGTCATACACATGCTCCCTCATGCTCTCTACCGCATCCTCACCCGAAGAAACCATATCCGGCTTAATACCACAGAGCTTCAGAAGATTTTTCGCAACCTTCAGATTCATGACATTGTCATCTACTAAAAGCACCCTTGCCGCCGGTGCCTGAATCAGTTTATCCTTGATCTTCGTTTTCGAACTTTCCTTCACTCTCTTTTCATAATCACCAATCGGCGTTTCATCCACGATCTGCTGTTCTATCGTAAAGGAAAATACAGAGCCTTCTCCATATGTACTTTCTACAGAAAGCTTACTGCCCATCATCTTTAACAGGCTGGTGACGATTGAGATGCCAAGCCCTGTTCCTTCTATATTACGGTTTCTGATCTCATCCAGCCGTTCAAAGGACTCAAACAGCCTGCCTAGATCCTCATTCTTGATCCCGATGCCCGTATCCCGTACAGCGACATGTATTTTAATCTTCTCCCTGTCCCTGCCTGCATTCTTTACAGAAAGCGTAACCGTACCCTTTTCCGTATATTTCACCGCATTCGTGAGCAGGTTCATAATGACCTGTGAAAATCTCACATCATCACCAAGGAGCATGCACGGAAGCGTTTCATCCACATCAAGCTGAAGCTTCAGTCCCTTTGCATCTGCTCTTTGAATGATCGAATTCA
Source organism: uncultured Lachnospiraceae bacterium (assembly GCA_902795705.1). GTDB lineage: Bacteria > Bacillota > Clostridia > Lachnospirales > Lachnospiraceae > Butyribacter. The sequence goes on from CADBMH010000320.1 coordinate 13,330, forward strand.
CAATATCATTCATAAAGGAAGAGGTATCATATGTTACCGGTATGATATCCATTTTTCCATCCTCGATCTTTGAAAAATCAAGGATACTGTTGATCAGCGAAAGCAGTGTATTGCCTGCAGAGCTGATATTTTCCGCATACTCTAAAATTTCCGCATCCTCCGACTCCCTTAAGATCATTTCATTCATTCCAAGGACCGCATTGATCGGAGTCCGTATCTCATGGGACATCTGTGCTAAGAACCTGCTCTTTGCCGTGCTTGCGATTTCAAACTTAGAAACCGCCTCGACCTCCTGTGTCACATCCACGAATACGCACATATAGCAGAACAGATCCCCATAATCATCCTTAACACCGTTTATCCGCAGGGAATATGCCTTTTTCCCTGCTTTATCCCAGAGCCTCACCGAATAAATAGCATCCCTCGCCGACGCGAACAGCTCCTTTACGGCATTCTCCTCTATATCAAAGTAATCCGAAAGACCTTTTCTCTGAATCTCCCCACTGCCCGCCATCTCCCCGGCATACCGGTTCACGATCGCGATCTCATAATTCACATCAAAGACGATGACGCCCGCATCCAGAAATTCAAAGACCTTTTCCTTTATGTTGCCCATACGGATATCAAAGGAATTAAGCCGTATCGCCCCATACCACATGACGATCGCACATAACGCCGCACCGATTCCCGATGTAGACACAGCCGTTTTTCCCATAGCCGGCAGAAATGTATCCGGCAGACAGAAAAACAGCAGGAGAAAATTCGAGATAAAAGCCATAAATAAAAACCGTATAAGCCTTTTTAACTTATTCGTCCGTATCCATGCGATTCCAAGGAGAAACAAAGTGAGAAAGATGAGTATGATATAAACCGTATGAAATATTCTGCTCCCACGATACTCCGGATTTGCCATCCATGTCGTCAGACCGTTTCTTCTCACGAAAAGATCTACCTTTTCCTGCGAATAAAATAAAAAGTCAAAAACCGAAAGGATAACCGCTGCGATTTTAGCAATCCTTACCGTCCTTTTTCCCACTCCGGATATTTCTGATATCAGAAAAACCTCCGTCAGGAGAAAGGCATCAATTGCAAAGACTCCCGCCCTTCTGACCATCCCACACATAGAAAGATCCTTCATCGTCCCTATGGTGCCATAGCTGATACACCACAATGCCGAAGAGAGTCCATAAGAAAAAATATAGAACCGTATATTACTGTCATTTTCCCGATTCCGCACATAAAAGCTAAAGCCTGTCACACCGGCAATCGTACCGATAATCAATAAAATACAGTTGATGATCCACATATATCTATCCTCCATGCAAAAGCACTCTGCTCTTTCAACACAATCCTCCGGGAGCCGTTTCAACCATCATTCCTGCTTAGTCTTTCAAACAGCCCAACGGGACGGCATCACAGTCATTTTTTACATTTGCCCCCACACTTTGTGTTCATTATATTCTGCGTTCGGTATTTTGGCAAGTTTTTATCCGGTAATTTGACAGTTTTGCATTTTTTTGACTTTTCGTTTTCCTTGGTATTTTTTAATGTAACAGAACAATCAAATCATTCTCTGATTTATGATATATTCTGTTACATTAAAAATAACCGGCAGAACACGGGAAATGAAAATACAATAGTTAATTGGGAAATGATAAAAATTCTGCCGGTCAATCTATTGTATCAAAAAAATTCTTCTTTTCAAGAATCCTGTGACGAAAAGACGGAAACTGTGACGAAAAGCAAAAAACAACACCTTTTCCGTGCTTTTTTTGCTCTTTAAGCTGATTCCCTTATCCTGTCCGCTGCAATTTAATTCGCTGCACCGTCTGCCTTTCTATACTCCTCAATCTCACAGCTATGAGTTTTATCATCTGCATTATAGTTCACACCGACCAGAACGATTTTACCACCATAGTTTGTGAGCACCTTCGGATAATTTCTGTCCTTTATCTGAGCGATAGCACCTTCCGCATCCTGATTCCATTTCAGCTCCACGATCATAGCCGGGAGCGTGGAGCTGCGTTTTGGCAAAAATACTACATCCGCTATCCCATGACCACTTGGCAGTTCCTCCACCTTTGAATACTGATCCACGCAGGAGATGTAAGCCATCTTTACCACATACCGCAGACTTTGCTCGTTGCTGTAATAAGTCGGTGCATATTCAGAATCATGGACATCTGCGATTGCTTTCGCGACCGCATCCCTTTTCCCTTCCAGCGTATCTTTCAGCAGTTGATCGGATTTTCGGATCAGCTCCATCAGGCTTCTATGCTTTGCCTTGCGAAGGATCTTTTCAAACTCAGTTCTGACTTCTTCGTTTGGGATCCTCATAAGTCCGACTACCGCATCGTCATCATATGAGTCCGGTTCCTCTTCGTAGGTCAGATAACCCAGATGGGCAAGCAGGGTCAAAACATCATCTTTACAGTTGAAGGTCCCGACATCATTTTGGAAAGAGTCCGTGTCTACCATGACTCTTTCACCTGTGATCAATCTCGCTATCGTATCCTGCAGGTCATCCTGATCCATATCAATATAGGTCATCAGGGTTTCTGCTGCAGATGTTTTTTTCCAATAAGATCTGTATTTCCCGGATCCCGCGGCATGTATGACTGAATATGGATTATAGACCGAATGTTTATCCCCCACAGTATAGCCGTCATACCAGGTCTTCATCCTGTCAAAGTCTTTTTCTTTTTCCTCACAAAGTCCCCTTACTTCCTCTTCCGTGAATCCGACATAATCCGCAAAATCCCCGGGTTCCAGGACAGAATACTCTTCAAAATCAGAAATTGCCGACTGGGAGCCATCCTTCTTGATCGGGAGGATACCGGTCATATAGGCTGCTGCAAAAATCCTGGAGGTGGTTCCGCTGCTCTTAAACAATGTCCTTAAAAACTCCAGATACGGTTTCTCCATCTCAGGGATTTCCCTGATTGGAGAATCCCACTCATCTATGATCGCAATAAACTTGCTTCCGTTCGCTTCTACGGCATTGATCAGCGTCGTACTGAACGCTGTATCTGTCTTTAAAGCAGGATATGCTGATTTCAACTCCTCTGTAATTTTCTCTTTGATAAAATCAATAAATTTTTCCCTGCCTGCCTCTCCTATGATCTGGGTCATATCCAAATAGAGAACATCATATTGATTCAAATGCTTTTCATAGGTATTGTCACTGGAAATCGCATATTTTTCAAACAACTCATGCGAATCGCAGGTCTTATCATAATACGCACAAAGCATCTGTGCGGCATAGGATTTTCCAAAGCGACGAGGTCTGCTGATACAGGTAAGCTTCTGCTTTGTTCCGATTGTTCTATTGATCTGACCTATCATTCCGGTCTTATCCACATAGTCAGATTTCAGCATTTCAGAGAATCCGCTATTTCCCGGATTTAGATATGTTCCCATCTTTCCGCCCTTTTCCTTTCACTTTGGTTTCGCTTGATCATTCTTCTTTATGCCTCATTTTGCTACTTTTCACGCAATAAGTCAAGCAACAAAGCGAAATCGCAGCCAGTGCCTGCTTCCTGTCTTCTCTCATACTAAAAGCCCTTCAAAGTCCCCCTTCCATCATTCTTATTTTGAATCCCCTTTTTTATCTTGATCTTCTTCCCGGCTCCACGCTTCTGAAACAAGAGTGCATATTCCTTTCTTTTATCCGCAGGAACAAGGACAGATGCTTTACTATAGATCCCCTTGAACGCG
>CADBMH010000321.1 GCA_902795705.1 uncultured Lachnospiraceae bacterium
AGAACATAGCATGATGCACCGAAAGGAAACTCCAAGCCGGACGCTTTTCGCTGGACTATTTGAGGAACGGAAGAAAGAATATTTGCCAGGCAGGGAGCATAACATGAAAAAGAGAAGTATTTTATATAAAATTCATGGAAATCCGATGAAATCTTAAAAAAGTGCTTGCAATATCCGGTGGAATATGCTAATATTGGTTTTGTTGATTTGAAAAAATTCGATTGACATATATTCTCCTCGTCTTTCGGTGTGAGAGTACACCGGTCGGTAGAGCACACGGCTGTTAACCGTGGGGTTGTTGGTTCGAGTCCAACTCGGGGAGTTTAAAAAATCCTATATTTTATAGTTTATGGGATTTTTCTTTACTTTTGTAATTTTTGTATAAAGGATTATGGCCCCATGGTCAAGCGGTTAAGACATCGCCCTTTCACGGCGGTAACACGGGTTCAAATCCCGTTGGGGTCAGTATTTTATGGCGACTTAGCCAAGTGGTAAGGCACGGGACTGCAACTCCCTGATCATCGGTTCAAATCCGGTAGTCGCCTTATTTGGAAGCTGTAGCATGTATGAAGCTGCTTCTGTTGGAACTGTGTTCCTATAACCCTATGATAAAGTCATAGGGTTTTTTACTATATATAAGGATATAAGGAGGCTCAGATATGAGCATAAATATGGATAACGAATTATCCAACGATTTTTTAGAACTGATAGAGGAAAACTTCGGAGTTATGCGCGAAGATTCAAATGGTTATTCTGCACTGGGCTTAGCTTATATCGGTGATGCGGTTTATGACATGATTATCCGTACTTTGGTGCTAGGTTTGGGGAATGGTAGGGTTAAAAATTTTCACAAGATAACCAGCAGTATTGTAAAGGCTGAATCGCAGGCAATACTCGCAAAGGAAATATTAGGTGAGCTTACAGAAGAGGAGCTTCATGTTTTTAAGCGGGGAAGAAATGCAAAATCGGCAACCTCTGCAAAGAATGCATCCATTGGCGATTATCGTATCGCAACAGGTCTGGAAGCATTGCTTGGTCATTTGTATTTGAACAGAAAAATGGGACGGGCTGTGGAAATTATTCATTACGGCTTAAAAAAAACCGGACAGATGCCGGAACATCTATAAAAGATTATTGTATAAAGATAAAGGATTGTTTTTTGAAATATTCTATGAAAGAGAATTGAAATGGAGAAATTATGAGATACGAGGAATTAACGATTGAAGGGAGAAATACTGTAATCGAGGCGTTTCGTTCGGGGAAAACGATTGATAAGGTATTTTTGTTAGACGGCTGTCAGGACGGTCCGATCCGAACTATTTTAAGAGAAGCAAAAAAGCGAGATACGATTGTTCATTTTGTGAAGAAAGAGCGTTTAGATCAAATGTCGGAAACCGGTAAGCATCAGGGCGTGATTGCGTATACGGCAGCTTATGAATATGGTACGATAGAAGAGATGTTGAAAAACGCGGAAGAAAAGAGCGAATCTCCTTTTCTCATCCTTTTAGATAATATTGAAGATCCGCATAATTTAGGTTCCATTTTACGGACAGCCAATCAGGTGGGGGCTCATGGTGTCGTGATTCCGAAACGGCATGCGGCAGGACTTACTGCAACAGTTGCCAAAGCATCTGCAGGAGCGATTAATTATACACCGGTTGCCAAGGTGACGAATTTAGGAAAAACGATTGATGAATTGAAGGAAAAAGGACTGTGGTTTGTATGTGGAGATATGGATGGTGAGTCGATGTATGAGCTCGATCTGACCGGACCGATTGGACTGGTGGTCGGAAACGAGGGCTCGGGAGTGAGCAGATTAGTAAGAGAAAAATGTGATTTTGCCGCATCGATTCCTATGTATGGAGATATTGATTCATTGAATGCATCTGTAGCAATGGGGGTACTTTCGTATGAAATCGTTCGCCAAAAGCTTCAAAAAGCAAATGGAGCCGGGTGAGACAATGATAGTATAGTTATAAGAAAAAGAAATGGGGAAAGATCATGGAAATGAAATTTCGTGAAATGGATGAATTTGAATTGATTGAGGATGCACAAGCCGGTGACGGGGAGGCAGTTTCCTTTTTGCTGGAAAAATACAAGGGAATGGTCAGGGCGTTGTCTCGTCCGTTGTTTTTGATGGGCGGCGAACAGGATGATTTGATTCAGGAGGGTATGATTGGGCTTTTTAAAGCAATACAGACTTATGATGTATCAAAAGGGGCGGGATTTGAAACCTATGCCAATTTATGTATTTCCAGTCAGTTATATTCTGCGATTGAAAAGTCAAACCGCAAGAAAAATATTCCGTTAAATTCTTATATTTCAATTTATTCTCCTGAATATTCTAATGAAGAGGGAAATTCTGAAGGAGGCTTTATTATCAATAAAATTTCCGTGGATTGGGAGAAAAATCCGGAAGAAATTGTGATTCGCAAGGAAAGTACAAAAAGTCTGATCGGCAGGCTATACGGGAAATTAAGTGTACTGGAGAAACAGGTATTAGAACTTTTTTTAAAGGGACTGACTTATCAGGAGATTGCAAAGCGGTTAGAAAAATCTCCAAAGACAATTGACAATGCCCTGCAGAGGATTAAAGCGAAGGTTCAGCAGGTCAAGCCGTATCTTAAATAAAAAAGTAAATATGAACAGCGGTATTATCCGAAAAACGAATTTTTTAGACTAAATGCAACACAGTGTTGCATTTAAGTTGAAAAATTACGTAGAGCAAAAAATGTCAAAAAAGAGAAAAAAGGTCTTGACACCATCTCCAAACCGTGGTAAGATATATCTCGCTGACGCGTTAAGGGCGCCGGCACAACCTTGATAACTGAACAGTAGAACAACCCTGA
>CADBMH010000322.1 GCA_902795705.1 uncultured Lachnospiraceae bacterium
GAAAGAAAAAAATTTGTTAGCTTTGTTACGCATTAGATGCTATAATAAAAAAATACTAATTTCATTTTTAATAACAGGAGGATAAAAAGCATGATGAAGAAAAAAAATTTCAGAAAGAATTTAATGAAAAAAGCAGTTTCTGCGGCGTGCATATCTGCCCTTTTGGTGGCGGGGATTCCGTCCGGAACGGCATTTGCGGCAGATGATGCTTCCGGTGCACAGACTGTGATCTCTACGCAGGAGGATCTGACGATGCCTCATGTGGCTGAGGATTGTATGCAGAAGATTTTTGAGTATCTGATAAAAGAGGATTCTGCATGGAGCAAAGAGAAAAAGGAGGCAAAGGAGTGGTACGGCGAGCAGGTCAAATACAGTGAAAGCATAAACGGCAATATTATCACACTTTCCGCGGAAGGAACCGGTGATTTTGCAGAAGCGACCGGATCATGGAATTATTCATTAGAGGGAGATTATCTCACCTGCTCTATAACAAACAATGATTTCATAGGTATTATGTATTTTGACTATCTGATGCAGGCGGCATTTGATTACCTGGGAATGGACAGCGACCTGGCAGCCGGGTACATTAATGCGACCGGCGCAAAGAACATAGAAAATAAATATTATATTGTAGATGAGGATGCAAGTGGCACTCCGACTAAGCTCAGTATCTATGTGGGTGAAGCGTACCAGATGGATGAGGTTTTAAGTACTGTTTATATTGATAAGGCTGTATTAACGGATGTTACGGCTTTCGATGAGGACCAGAAAATGTCCAGCAGCCGGTTTGGAAAGCTCAGATGGTATTTCAGCGGCACGAAATATTCTGCGGATATTTATATCGGAGAGCATGACGCACTTACGGAGCTTGCATACAAATCATTGATGGAAACCGTGAAAGTATTACAGCCTCTCGGATATGAGGATTTTGTGGCAAATTATAAGGAGCTTTCCGAGGCAAGTACAGAAACTTATCAGGTATCCTATGTAACGGATCAGACAGAACTTAGTGAGACGGTTGGGGAGAGTGCAGATACGCATTACAAATATATCAAGGTGCATTTTGAGACACCGGAGCCTCCTTCCCTCTTTTCTGATTCCATTTCCATAAAAGCAGGGGAGAGTGACTGGATTTCGGTAATGAACGGTGAGGTGACGAAGTGGACTTCCTCAAATAAAAAGGTTGCCACAGTGGACAGTAACGGTCAGGTGACCGGATTAAAGAAGGGAACTGCGACGATCACGGCAACCTGCTCCGATGGCACGAAGCTTACCTGCAAGGTAACGGTTACGACGAATCCGACGATCAAGATCGGTGGCAAGGCATATAAAAAGAATCAGACCTATACCGTGAAAAAAGGAAAAACCTTGAAGGCAGTCATCACAGGAAAAGCAGACAGTGTAAACAATGCTTACACAACCTCCAAAAAGAAGGTCGCAAAGATTACATCGAAAAAGACGGATACGACCGTAAAGATCAAGGGTGTGAAAAAAGGAACATCTAAAATCACGGTCAAGGTAAACGGCGTGAGCTTTACCTTTAAAGTGAAGGTGAAATAAAGCGATAGAGATGTGCTTCATAAGACAGCGCTTTCTATAAATCGGCCGGCAGAACTATTATTTCTCCCAATCAACTATTGCATTTCATACCCCGCGTTCTGCCGGTTGTTTTTAATACAGGGACAGCTTTTCCGGGATGCTTCTTATTACAGGAGCGCGAAAGCGGAGTTTCATCCCTTAATATAGCAGACAATAAAACGCACTCGCAGTTTAGCGGGTGCGTTTTATTTATGCACACGCCCACATATGGAAGTTTATGTGGTTTATGAGATTTTTTGTCTTATAGCTATTATTTGGTAGTACTGTGGTAGTATTCGGTGTGGTATACTTATATGTATAGCATTTTTTTATGATAGGAAACTTCATTTTCTATCATAAAAAAACTTCGTGAGGATGCGCACTCGCGCGCTATAAGGCTGAGACATACAAGGGGGGAAAAATGGAACTGATCAGACGGATGGGAATTCCTCTATTTATACAGGCAATCGGTGAGATGAGTTTTGAACTTGTATTGTTTATTATCATATTTTCTATGCTGATCAGTATGGAGCAGGACAGAAAGCATAGTTTTATGAAGAAAATAACGATTCCGTATACGAAGGAAATCCTGATTTTTTATATTGCGATTTTTTTATACAATTTTTTTAATCTGGTAATCATATTTTGTGAAGGAGCTGCAGACTATGTTTCTTTTATCGGAATACGCATTGCAGTCTTTGGGTATTTTTTAACCGGTGCATTTTTGACTGCTTTTTTTCTGCAGGTGGTCTATATGGATATCATCACGCCTGCAGGAAACGGGGCAGTCAGAAAACTGATACGGGTTTTTCAGGCATTGGAGCTTCTTTTAGTGATTTTACTGATCATCACACCGTTTACCGGTTTTTTATACCATTTTGACAGGGCAAATCATTATGTGCGCGCTTTTGGATATCCGGTATGGTTCTATGTTACTCTGGTCACATTCGGATTTATCGGAACCATCATCCTGCTCTGGTACAGAAAGGCAGATATCTTTTTTAGGAAAGTGATTCTTTTCAGTACAGTGATTCCTTTGTCTGATTTTTTACTGGATCGCATCATAAAGGGAGTCAGTCTGAACAATATCGCGGTTATGATTACTGCACTGATTGTTTTTCTTTTGTATGAAAAGCATAAGGTGATCTATGCGATCGACAGCGCTACCCGGATGGACAGGATACAGACAAGGCTGACGCTTTCCCAGATACAGCCGCATTTTTTATTCAATGTGCTTCAGTCTATTATGTATCATGCAGATAAGGACCCAAAGAAAACGAGGGCGGCACTGGGGGATTTTTCAAAATATTTAAGAAAAAATCTGGATTCCCTTACGACAGAGCATCCTGTGAGGTTTTTAGACGAACTGGAACATACAGAAAAATATCTGGAGTTAGAAAAGCTCCGGTTTGAGGATAGTCTGGAGATAGAATACGACATACAGGGTGAAGCCTTTGAGCTTCCGGTACTGACTTTACAGCCTCTGGCTGAAAATGCGGTCAGGCATGGCATACGGAAAAGCGAGACATCCGGTGGGAAGATAACGATTACATCCGGGATGACGGGCACCCATCATGTAGTGAAGATAGAAGATAATGGCGCGGGCTTTGATACAGATGGTCTGGAGAATTTAGATGATACGCATATCGGTATCCGGAATGTGAGAAAACGCCTGTGGCTTGAATGTCGTGGCGAACTGAGGATTGAGAGTAAAAAAGGGAAAGGGACCGTATGCACGATTTTGATTCCAAGGACCGGCAAATGAAAATATACAACATAATGTAGAAATTTGAGAGTTTCGCAATCATCTAACCAGTTATAGGTAAAGGGAGGAGCCAGGATGAATATATTGATTGTAGATGATGAGGCAGCAGCATTAAAATATATGGAAGAGATTTTAGAAGAAATCGTGTCGGATGCGTATATAGAAATGGCAGGCCGGGCAGATACGGCACTTGCTGCTTTCAGGGAAAGGGAGTTTGATGTGGTGTTCTTGGATATCAGTATGCCGGACAGGGATGGACTGGAGCTTGCAAAGGAGCTTAAAGAAATCCGGCCGCATATTAATATCATCATGGTCACGGCGCATGCACAGTATGCGCTCGATGCTCTTAAACTGTATGTGAGCGGCTATATCGTGAAACCGGTTTTAGAGGAGGATGTGCGTGATGCTCTGGATCATTTAAGACATTCCGTAAAGGAGAAGATTTCGGGATTATATGTACAGTGCTTTGGAAATTTTGAAATCTTTTACGATGGGGAGCCGGTACGCTTTCGGAGGACAAAGGCAAAGGAGCTTTTTGCATACCTGATCGACAGAAGGGGGGCTTCTGCTACAAATGCAGAGCTTCGGGCAGTCTTATGGAAGGATGAGGTGAGTGAGGAACGAAATCAGAGAAAATATTTTGCACAGCTTGCAAGAGATGTCAGAATGAAGTTAGAGGAGCTCGGCTGCGAGGATGTGTTCCTGCGGGAGAGGGATTTTTATGCGATCGTACCGGAGAAAATCCCATGTGATTATTATTCTGCGCTAAAGAGGGATAAGACAGCACTGGTGAACTTCCATGGCGAATATATGAGCCAGTATGAGTGGGCAGATGAGAGGATCGGAACACTTCTCGAAGAGTTTTCGGATGTGTGATAATCAGATTTTTTTAAGTTTTTTTATGATTGCTTTGTTTTGGTAGGACTGTGGTAGTATTCGGTGTGTTATGCTCTTTTCTGCATGACTGGATAGTAAAAAGTAGACAGGCTAAAAGGAGTTTGTTATATAAGATGAGTGATTGGATTGTTGTGGTAGATGATGAGGTACTGAGCCTCACAAATGCGAGAAATATGCTGCATGAGGCAGGGATGAAGGTGAGCTGTGTCCGTTCCGGCAGGGAGCTTTTGGCATTTATGGAGAAGCACACACCGGATCTGGTGCTTCTTGATATTCTGATGCCGGAAATGGATGGCTTTGAAGCCTATAAAAAGCTGAGGGATTTTGAAAAACAGGCAGGAAGAAAAGAGATACCGGTCATTTTTCTGACAGGTGAAAATGATGAGGAATCAGAACGCAAGGGACTGAATATCGGAGCTTCTGACTTTATCCATAAGTCTTTTAGCAGGGATATTCTGCTAAAGCGTATCAATAATACGATCACAAGCGTCAAAACGATTGAAAATCTGACAGAGGAAGCCAGTGTTGATGCACTGACAGGATTTTTGAACAAAGCGAGCGGCACGGCGAAGATTGAAATGTACTGCGCAGAAAAAACAGGAGTACTTATGATCTTAGACCTGGACAGCTTTAAGCTGGTGAACGACTTGTACGGACATGATATGGGAGATCAGATCCTTCAGGCTTTTGCAGAGATTATCAGACGGAACATGCGTGAGGATGATCTGGTATGCAGGATTGGTGGAGATGAATTTTTAGCGTTTTTCTGCAATGTGCCGGATGACCATGCCATGACAGTTATCGTGAAGCGGTTGAACGAGCAGCTGACAGAGGAAGCGGTGAGGCTGATGGGGGAGGATTTTTCCATACCGCTCGGAATATCTGCAGGAGCGGTCATGGTGCCGAAATATGGCAGGGAATATCATGACCTGTTTGCTCTGGCAGATAAGATGCTCTATAAGGTGAAGCAGAACGGAAAACATGACTGTGCCGTTTATACTGCATCGGAGTCTTTCGGTCAGGAGAAGAAAGAGGAGATGGATTTAGAACAGGAGATGAAAAGGATCACACAGATCGTCGAGGAAAGGAATGAAGGCGGTGGCGCGCTGGTGCTTGGTCAGGAGGCATTTTCTTCTATCTACCGGTTTGTTATGCGGTATATCAAACGCTATCAGATGCCCGCTGTGAAGGTTCTGTTTTCATTAGATATGGAGTCCGGGGAGACTCTGGAAGAAAAAGCAGAGCAGTTTGGTGTGGTTTTACAGAAAACACTGAGGAAAAGCGATCTGATCCTGCAGAGTAAGAGTAACCAGTTTTTCCTGCTCCTGCCGGCATTATTAGAAAAGCATGTCCTGAGTGTTGTTGATAGAGTGATAAAAGCATGGGAGCAGAGCGGGTATCAGGACGGAGTTAGTGTACAGTATGTGCTGGAGAGTGTGGATGGCGAAAAGGGGTAAAAGATAGTTTAAGGAGCCGGTTAGTGCTTACGATGCCTGCTGCTTTAAATAATGAAAAGGGAGGATTCTAGTATGATGAAAAATCACAGTGAAAAAATTATCATTGTTGCGTATCAGTACAGTATTGTTGTAAAGGGGATTGAAAAAAATCTCCGGGATGAGGGGTATGAAGTCCTGACTGTTCAGGAAAATAGTGATCTGATGAGGGAATATGCGAAACAGGCAGCAGTATTCATTGTATATCTGCCGGAGAATATTTTGTCAGATGTGGGAGGTCTGAAGGGACTGGAAGACATTAACAGCATATTAGAGGAATATAAGAGGGGCATGATCATCATAGGCGAAAAAAAGAATTACGGAGATTTTATGAAGTCTGTTCCTGTCTTAAACAAGCATACCTGGCTCAACAGACCGGTTGACAAGGATGTTCTGGTGCGGAAGGTGGAGCAGGTGATTTCCTCCGGCGGGGAAGGTATGGCAGAGCGAAGGCTTCTGATCATTGATGATGATCCATCCTATGCCAGGATGATCAGGGAGTGGTTAAAGGATATTTACCGCGTCAATGTTGTGACTACCGGAAAATTAGCGATGAACTTTTTGGGAAAAAATGCGGTGGATCTGATTCTTCTTGACTATGAAATGCCCGAAATGGATGGACCGCAGGTTTTGGAAATGATCCACAAAAACCCGGATATAGCAAAAATTCCTGTCGTATTCCTGACCGGAGTAAATACAGCGGATAGGATTAAACAGGTTATGTCCTTAAAGCCGGCAGGTTATGTATTAAAAAGCACGACGAGGGAAGATCTGATCGAGAAGATTAAGGAACTGATTTAGCCGGGTGCATTATTTAATGCGCTTACGAAAAGCCGGGTTCTAAGAGTTAGGGAGGTTGTATGAATCATAAACGAGAAGAGCAGTTTATCATTACATTAGTATCTGTGGGGTGCATCGGACTTGTCATAGAAAGTATGACACAGGGGTGGGAATTCTGGGTTCCACCCCTGCTCATATTTGGGATGGTTGGTCTCTGGTGGATGTATATTACCGGAAAGCTTGAAATGAAAATACGGGAGGTCTGCTATTTTGCGTATTCCTGCTTCCTGACTTTTTTTCATGGAATTCATGAAACGAGTTTTTTTGATGTCGCGATCGTATTTGGACTTGCGATGGTCGTTTTTTCGTTCATGAACCATATCTACATGATCCATCTGTTTCTGGCAGAGTATGTTGTTATTATGATGATCCAGGCGGTGCTTTTTGCCGGGAAAACCAGTATGGTGCTTAGCGCCCTTACGGTTTCCAAGATTTTACTTCACCCTGCTGCCTGTCTTTGTGTATATTTCTGCTGCTTAAGATTAGTAAAAGAAAGGGCGGAGAATGAAGAGGTCATAGAGCGCAAGGATGAACGCATCGAGAGCTATGATGAGGATATGGAAGACTTTCTTTCTAATATTTCCCATGAGCTTCGAACACCGGTGAATGTGGTAAACGGCATGTCTGACCTGCTCATAAAAAAGAATGCCGGGGAGGAGGCATATTCCATCAAGGAGGCCGGCATCAGGCTTTCTTATCAGATCGAAGATATCCAGGAGTATACGGAGGCAAAGAGAAATAAGCTGTTTTTAGAAGAAGAGGAATATATGAGCACATCCCTTGTCAATGATGTGGTTGTGGCATTCCGGGCAATCGGAAACAACAAAAATCTGGAGCTTATCGTGGATATAGATCCTCATGTGCCGGCAAAGATGAAGGGGGATATCAAAAAACTCCATAAAATATTCCGCCATCTTTTGGAGAATGCAGTCAAGTTCACAAAGACAGGCGGCATATATATCAGAATCTATGCGGAGGAAAAGGAGTACGGAGTAAATCTGTGTATCGAGGTAACAGATACCGGAATCGGAATGACGAGAATGGATATTGCCTCCGTATCAGCGGGGATGTATCAGGTCAATAAAAAGAGAAACCGCAGCTCCGGCGGAATAGGCCTTGGTTTTGCCATCGTATATGGCTTTGCCCACAGGATGGGAGGGTTTGTCAAAATCGAAAGCGAAAAAGGAAGAGGCACCACGGTGCGTATCACTCTCCCGCAGACGATAACGGATAAAACACCATGCCTGAAGGTGGATGAAAGCTTTCAGGGGGATATCCTGTTCCATGTGAGGTCGGATAAATTTAAGGTCGCGAAGCTGCGTGATTTCTACCGTTTCATGGCCAGAAATCTGGCTTCCGGAATCAAGGTGCCTCTATACTCTGCAGAGACGGTGGGAGAAATCGAACGCCTGCGGGAAAAGCTTCAGGTCAGCCATATCTTTATGGGAGTGGAGGAGTACGAGGCAAACCGGGCATATTTTGAAGAATTGGCGAAAGGAGATATCGTGATCACGGTGTCAGCAGACGAAAGCTTCCGACCGGATGCGGGAAGCCGCATTAATGTGATGCCGAAACCGCTTTATGCTTATCCTGTCATCAAAATCCTGAACGGAAGCATGGAGGATGAAAGTGAGGAATTCGGGGAAAAGTTCGATAAGGTTTTCTTAAAAGGAGTCAAAGCACTGGTGGTAGATGATGAGCCGATGAATCTGGTGGTGGCGACAGGTCTTTTTAAAGATTACGGAATACTCACGGATACGGCGGGAAGTGGGGCAGAAGCAATAGAAAAATTCAGGAACGGGAACTATGATGTTGTATTTATGGATCATATGATGCCGGAGATGGATGGCATTGAGGCAATGAAAAGGATCAGACAGACGGCATCCGGGCAGGGAAAGACAGCCAGAGTGGTTGTACTTACGGCAAATGTGGTATCCGGTGCAAGAGAGATGTTCGTAAAAGAAGGATTTGACGGATTTATCGCAAAGCCGATCAGCCTTCCTGATTTTGAAAGAGTGATGATGCGTGTACTCTCCGGTCAGAAGAAAACATTTGGAGGTGAAGCGGAATGAGGATAATAAGAGGGCTGAAAAATGTTTTGGGAGTGATCAAGGACACGGACAGAAAAATCTCGGATCGTATCTTTGTTCTGCTTACACTGCTTGCTGTAGCGGCGGGTGCGGCTGCCCTGATCGGAGATCTGATCACAAAGGAAAATATCTATGAGATCATCGTACTGATAGGAACGGTTCTTTTTATTCCTGTGATTACTTTTATCTGTCTGCATAAGAACAGGATCGATATTGCAATCAGGCTGGTCGTTCTGGGAATCGTGTTCATTATATTACCGACGATATTCTTTTTCGGAGGTGGTTTAATGGGCGGAGGTGTCCTGTGGTTCATCTTTGCGTTTCTGTATATCGGACTGGTGCTTTCGGGCAGATGGCGTAGTGTGATGATTACTTTGCTCTGTCTGCTGGCGTTTCTTTTTTATCAGGTCGGATATTATCATCCGGAATATGTTGTAAACCATACAAGGAAGATGTTCTATCTGGATTCCTTTCTTTCGCTGATTCTGGTCGGGGGTGTATGCTTTGTGATGGTGCTGTTCCAGAACCGGATTTATCAGGAGGAAAATGCGAGGGCAAAAAAGGAGACAGAGAGGGCAGAGGAGTTAAACCGCTCCCAGAACCGTTTTTTCTCCAGTATGAGCCATGAGATCCGTACCCCCATCAATTCCATTCTGGGCTTAAATGAGCTGATTCTGCGTGAACCGGATGCTTCGGATGAAATCACGAAGGATGCGGCAGGGATACAGGGTGCCGGAAAGATGCTTTTAGCACTGATCAATGATATCCTGGATTTTTCAAAGATCGAGGCAGGGAGCATGGATA
>CADBMH010000323.1 GCA_902795705.1 uncultured Lachnospiraceae bacterium
AATATTTTCTCGACTCCTCCCTGATTCTGTTCAGAAATCATTATAAAAGATTCTCCCTCTGTGTCAAGCCGACATCTTCCGCCGCCCTGCAGCTTCCCGAATAAAATATCGTCTACCAAAAAAGGCTTGATCTCATTTCGGATCACACGCTCCACCTCTCTTGCGCCAAATTCCTGACTGATACCCTTTTTCTTGATGAGCTCCATCGCCGAATCCGTAACATCTAATGTAATATTTTTCTTATTTAATAGTTTCCTTAACTCTCCCAGCTTCTTTTCCACTACACGAACCGCCATCTCATCATCCATGCTGCGAAATACTACAATCCTGTTCAGACGGTTCCTGAACTCCGGCTGAAAGATGCGTTTGACCTCCTCCATAACAGCGCCGTCATGCTGCGCCTCACTCTTAAAGCCGATCCCCTTCTTCCCGATCCGGTTCGCTCCGGCATTTGAAGTCATGATCACGACCACATTGCGAAAATCCGCCTTCCGCCCCTGATTATCCGTAAGCGTCGCATAATCCATTACCTGCAAAAGAATATTATAGATATCGGCATGCGCCTTTTCAAATTCATCTAGCAAAAGAACGGCAAAAGGATTTTTTCTGATTTCCTCCGTCAAAAGACCGCCCTCTTCATAACCGACATATCCTGCCGGAGATCCTATGAGCTTTGCGACCGCATGCTTTTCACCGTATTCACTCATATCGAACCGAAGTAACTTTACTCCCAGCTCTTCTGCAAGGCTTCTCGCAATCTCCGTCTTGCCCACTCCCGTAGGTCCCACAAAAAGCAGACTTGCAAGCGGCTTTCCCTCCTCCAGAAGTCCGGCTTTTGAAAACTTGATCGCATTGACCACCTGCGCAATTGCCTCATCCTGCCCGAAAATCCGGCTTTTCAACCGCTCTTCAAGGTCTGAAAGTCCCGATGCATCATCCGCTTTGACACTTTCTAACGGCACCCGGCATATCTTTGTCAATACCTTACTGATCACCTCTTTATCTACCGTCTGTACATCCCCGGGAATCATATGAAGCTTTCTATACGCCCCCGCCTCATCGATCAGATCGATTGCCTTATCCGGAAGAAAGCGCTCACCCACATGCTTAGCACTCATCTCAACAGCATATTTTAATACATCCTTTTCATATACTACTCCATGAAATGCTTCGTACCTGTCCTTCAGACCTTCCAGAATTTTAAGTGTTTCCTCCGTATCCGGCTCTTTGATCTCCACATTTTGAAATCTTCTGACCAAGCTCTTGTTTTTTTCAAAATATTTCTTATACTCCTCAAAGGTTGTCGCACCGATAAACCGGATATGCCCGTCCGCCAGATACGGTTTTAGCATATTCGACGCATCAAAGGAGCTCTCTCCGACCGCTCCGGCTCCCGCCAAATTGTGGATCTCATCAATATAGATGATCGGCTTCTCCTCCTTTTCAATCTCACGCAGCACCTTTTTAAAACGCTTTTCAAAATCCCCTCTGTACTGGGTTCCGGCAAGCATGCCCCCCAGATCCAGTGCAAATATTTTACTGCCAAGCAAAGGCTTTGGCACCCTTTCTTCCTCAATCATACGAACCAGACCATAAGTAAGAGCCGTTTTTCCCACACCCGGCTCTCCGATATGCAGGGGGTTATTTTTATCCTTTCTGCACAGGATCTGAATCGTCCGCTCCAGCTCATCCTCACGCCCGACCAAAGGATTCTCCTCTTTTAAGGTCTCATTCAGGCAGGGCGCATAGAGCTTCCATTTCTCAGAGGATTTCTTTTCCGCAGATTTTTTACCGGAAGCCTCTTTGTCATCATCCTCCTCCTCAAAAACCTCCTCGTCAAACAGTAAATTTTCCTGTATCCCATAGTCTTCCCCGCCCTCTTCGATCTCCATCATCATCCGCAAAAGATCCGCCTCACGGACTCCCTGTTTCTCTATAAAATAGCGCGCATAGCTTTCTTCAAGCTGCCACATTCCATGAACCAGATGCTTCAGGGCAATCTCCCCAGTTCCGCTGTTTTCCGCACTATGCCCCGCATAGGCAAAGACATAGGCGCATCCAACCGAAAACTCCGGCTGTGCCTCATTCACATGCTCTATATAGGTTTCCATATATTCCTCAAGCTCCAGGGCTAACGTCCCGATCTCCCCTCCGCATTCCTCAAATGCTTCCTTAAAGTCTTCCCTGCCGCATATCATATATAAAAGCATTTCCGGTGTGACATATTCATAATGACGCTCCGCTGCGTAGTCCACTGCGTCCTGTATCACTTCGGACACTTCCTTCGTCATATCCATCGCCTTCCTCCTGCCTGTATCATATCATTTCTATACCCCCGTCTTTCCTTTCGGCTTGATACCGATTCTAATCTTCCTCTATGGCAAGCCGGAAAGGAAATCCCTCCTCCTTCGCCCTGTTTAAAGCTTCATTCACCTTAGTAACGGCAATGTCATAAGGATATTTCCCTACCACGGCTCTCCCGTGCTTATGAACATCCATCATAATTGTTTCCGCAAGAAGTGGCTCCTTATGAAATATGTCAACAAGGATCTTCACCACAAACTCCATTGTCGTAAAGTCATCATTGAGCATAATGACCTGATACATCTTCGGCTCCCTGATATCTATCTCCGTCCGCTCTCTTACCGATTCCTGTGTTGCCATAATCCATCCCCTTCTTTCTCATGCTCCGGTTATCCCGGAAATTACCGCTTATCTTTTATCATTCTAACGCAAAACATTGCTGTTTACCAGCCTTTTCAAAAAACTGCCAATAACCGTACCAGGGCATAATCACTGTTCACTTACATTTTTCATTCAGAAAAGACCTCTGACAAAATCAGAGGTCTTTAACAATCTACGCTTTGGCAAAGCTCTACATTACCATCTTTACTTCTGTTACATCGGTAAGCTTATCTGCCGGAATATAATTCTTCTCCTGCTTCTCACCGTTGATATAAAATTCCTTGCATCCACACTCTGCACCATTTGGATTTTCAACTTTGATCACAAGCTTTTTGCCGCGGAAATTCTTTTCCATCGTAAATTCCTTCCAGTCAGCCGGTACGGTCGGTGCCACCAAAAGCCCATCTAAATCAGGACGCATGCCACAGATTCCCTCGACACATCCCACCATACAGGTCGAAGCAGTACCGGTCAGCCAGTGTACATGCGAACGGCCGTGGAACGGACTCTCGTCACCTTCTGTATACTGTCCGTGTACATACGGCTCCAGCTTACGAACCTCTGCCTTATCATTCTGTGAGGAAGGAGAACTCTCCTCAAAATATTTGAATGCCTTGTTTCCGTGTCCCATCAGAGCCTCCGCCAGAATCAGCCAGCCCTGTGTCTGGGAGAATATACCACCGTTTTCTTTCGTAGAAGGCGGGAAAAGTCCGGCAAGTGCCCCGTCGAAATAGTGATCGACATAGGACGGTGCCATCACCTTCGCACCATACTCTGTATTTAACTCACGCTCAACAGATTCCATCGCAAGCTTCGCCTGCTCCTCCGTAGCAAGTCCGGAAATCACGGACCATGTCTGAGGATTCAACCACATGCTCGCCTCCGGATCCTTCTTTGAACCAATCAACTCTCCGGTCTCCTTAAAGCCGCGGTTGAAACGGTCATCCTCCCACCAGAGATCATTGATCTTTTTGCCGACCTCTGCCTGTGTCCGGTCTAAATAAGCAATATATCCGGTATCGTTTTTCTTCTCCGCGAATTTGCGCATAATCGTAAATGCATAGTAAAGCTGCAATGCCACGAAAGAGGACTCTCCCTGCGCGCCCAGACGCAGACAGTCATTCCAGTCTGCATGAAGTCCTGCCGGAAGTCCATGCGGTCCCAGATGATTCATCGAGAAGTCAATCGCTCTCTTCAAATGCTCATATACACTTGCCTTCTCCGGAATATTGGACCATGTTATCTCTTCATCGATAAAGTCAAGCTGTCCGGTCTCCGCAATATATTTATATACGGTCGGGAAAAGCCACAATGCATCATCGGCACGATATGCCGGGTGTCCCGTTTCCTTTACATAATCCGGATCGTCCGGTGTACCCTCATGACCGGCTCTGTCCTCATGGTCGAAACGCACAAGCGGAAGTCCGCCGCCGTTATCCACCTGCGCAGAAAGCATGAAACGAATCTTTTCCAAAGCCGCCTGCGGATCGGTATGGATCACGCCCTGAATATCCTGAACCGTATCACGATATCCGTAGCCGTTTCTCTCACCGCAGTAGATGAACGAAGCCGCTCTTGACCAGGTAAAGGTTAAAAAGCACTGATATGCATTCCATGTATTGACCATGCTGTTGAAAGCCGCACTCGGCGTATCGATCTTAAAGTTATCCAATTTACTGTGCCAGAATTTCTTTAACTCTTCGATCTCTTTATCGCAGGCGGAAACATCCTCATATGATGCAATGATCGCATCTGCATCGGATTCCTTATATCTTCCCAAAAGAAATGCCATCGTCTTTGTTTCGCCGGGCTGAAGCTCCAGTGCCGTATGTAATGCCCCGCAGCTGTTTTCATTGTAGTTGCAGACACCGTCACATTCTCCTCGTTCTACAGCAACCGGATTGCCATAGTCATGATACATTCCGATAAACGCTTCCTTATCCCCGTTATAAGAGGTCACAGGCTGTCCGGCAAGTCCGAAGAAGCGCTCCTTTCCGTTGCTTCCGTCCGGTCCCTTGTACCAGTTCGGATTGATCTGCTGATAGATTTTATTCTTTCTGAAGCTTGTCACTGTCGTACAAAGAGAATACTGCAGATTCACCTGATCCTGATTGTAGTTATCGTCATTGGAAAGCTCCGCGTAGCCAAAAGCCGAAATCTTTCTCGGCTTGTCCGATGCATTCGTCACCTTCAGGCACCAGACCTCATACACTTTATTTAAAGGCACATAGTACATTGCCTCAGATTTGATCCCCTTATATTCCGCAAACATTTTCGTATACGCTGTGCCGTGGTGCACCTCGCTTTTGTAAACCTCCAGATCCTTGCCGACCGGCTGCCAGGAAGCAGACCAGAAATCTCCGTCCTCATCATCTCGCAGATAGAGATAACGCCCCGGTGTATCATCACTGTTAAAATGATAACGAAGGATACGACCGTTCGCACCGCTCTTTACAAAGCTGTAACCCCCTGCGTTGTTCGAAATGATCGCTCCATACTCCGGTGATCCGAGATAATTACACCATGGTGCCGGTGTATTAGGCTTCGTGATCACATACTCTCTGTTCTCCTCATCGAAGTAACCGAAATTCATAAAAATATCCTCCTCTGAAATTAATGTACAGCCACCCTGATCTGTACCAAAAACAAGGCAGCCACCCTCCTGAACCCACTCAGGTAATAACTGCCTTTTATTATATGATAACCATGTCAATCACGCAAGCAGAAAACAAACATTTTCTAACACTATTTTGACGCATTGATACCATTCACGCACTTTCCTTCGGATCATGAAAGGTCGCCCGCAACGCTTCTTTCACAATCCGCTCAATCCCCGCTGTCATGTACTGTTCCAGATTAAATTCCCGTTCCATCGCCTTTTCCCCTTTCCGATCGCAGAATATTTGTATTTTATATCATAAAATTGCGTGCAATCTTTTTTTGCTGATATCATACATGACATTTTCTGCTTTGTCAACCGTACTTTGAAATTACGATAGATTTTCATCAAAATAATCAGCAAAAACAGAAAAGAAATATCAGAAAAAACGAGAAAAAAATGGGATTCTATTTCAGCCGATTATTACATTTCAATATTCACAGTCGTATTAAAAAAAGGCTTGCAGACATATTGCAAGCCTTTTTTCAGCGTGCGCGAGAAGATTCGAACTCCCGACCTTCTGATCCGTAGTCAGACGCTCTATCCAGCTGAGCTACGCGCACAACTTCAGTATTAATTACCGAACGAATTGTATTTTAACATAGATTGACAGAAAAAGCAAGCGATTTTTTAGGAACCTGATTACATAAAATCCTCGCCGTAGAATCCTCGTTCCCGGATACTCTTAAATTTGCAGATTCGACTTTTATCTATTATAATTAGCGTATATAATAAATTTTTTCATTTTTATCGTTGTTATTGTAATCTTACCTTGCATAAAATGGAGACACCTATGAAAATTGCTATCTGCGATGATAACCAAAATGATCTGCATAAAATAGAAGATTATTGTAAAGCCTTTAATCCTGATGGTTTTTGTTGTGCTTTTTCTTCATCTGTTGAGCTATTAGATGCTTTTGAAAATGAATATTTTGATATTGTTCTATTAGATATCGAAATGGCTCCTCCGAATGGGTACGAAGCCGGCATCAAACTCATGGAAAAATCCAGAAAGCCATTGATCATTTTTATCACAAACACTGTAAACTATGCAGTCTGCGGATATGAAGTCGCTTTCCGATATCTGACCAAGCCACTTTCCTACCCCACCTTCTTTTATGTGCTTCGTGATGCAGAAAAATGCATATCCACACAAAAAATTCTGCTTTCATGCAGCAACAAAGAGTCCTATCTTGTCGCATATACGGATATTTGCTATTTCGAATCTTATAACCGAAAAGTCAGCTTTCACCTAAACGACGAAACCAGAATTATAGTTCCCGGAAAAATTTCTGACTACAAAAAACTACTCGATGGTTCCTATTTTATCCAAATACATAAAAGCTATTGTATCAATCTAAATTATGTGGATTATGTCAAAAATTCCCATGTATTCCTAAATAATGGTATTACCCTGCCTGTCAGTCGAAGCAGACAGACTAAATTTTTAAACGCTCTGGAAAATCATTTCAAATGATACAATTCATTGATTTTCCTGACTTCCTCTGCAGAGACCTCTTGTTCTGAAAAACCGGCTTTCTCTAAAATCTTTATATAATATTCTATGTCCGTTTGCTCCACCGGAAGCATTCCCTGCCTATCCATCCACTCTAACTGCTTTCTGTAATTTTCTTTTCTTATAAAATCAGGATTCTTTTCCCTTCTATGAAGAAAGCTCTGATAATCCAAAATAATCCGGTCATTTATTCCTGCATGAGCATACACATAACGTGCCCGGAAAAATCTAAATAAAAATCTTCCCCCGATACCGATTACAAAGGCACCTAATAAGATGAAAACAACGCTCTTCGCTGTCTCCTGCGTCCGGCCCGTAAAAAATGCTCCCCCTGCGGTATCATCTGTCGGCGTTTGTATCGCATCATCCGGTGAAGCTCCGAAAAGCTGTACCAGACGCTGCCACATACTCATATTGCCACCGATTTCTAATTCTGTAGAAGCCGGAGTAACCTCGACCACCTGCCAGCCGGTTCCCTCTATATAAATTTCCACCCATGCATGTGCACCGGCATCACTGATATTTACAGAGACAACCGCAGACTGTCCGATCGGATTATCCCCCTTATAATAATCCGAAGTATTCTTTTCTTCCAAAACAGTACCTTCATCCGAAAGATCGGAAGGATCAACAGCATAACCTTCTATATATCTTGCCGGAATCCCCAAATAACGAAAAATCAGTGTCGCCGCACTTGCAAAATGCGCACAATACCCCTTCCTGTTTTTTGTCAAAAAATAGTTAATGAAATCTTCCCCGTACGGCGTAGCTCCCGGTCGTAAAGTATAAGGAATATTCTCTTGATAATACGCCGCCAGTTTTGCCACAGTCTCTAATGGTTTATCCGTATGCTTTAATCCGGCTTCACTGCAAAAATCCGCAATGGTGCGCAAGTTTTCCTCCGGCACGGCTGTCCACTGAGAATACATGGCATCTATCCAAAGCGGAACCTGTGAAACCGGCGGCAAAGGATAAAATGTATAATTCTCCTTTTGCCCCTGATATAAAATCTGTCCTGAATTTTCCATATAATACGGCATATACTGTCCCGGAGGTGCCGCTACATTTTTCACCCTCATCTTCGCCTCCGCAGACGGCTCTTTTCCATCAAGATAATCTCTCTTTCTCCGCAGGACAGAGTTTTCCTGCATCTGAGATTTCACTGGATTCCCCTGCTCATCGGTTAAAACCTTCCAACTGTTATTTTTCGGCAAATATTCGGCTCCCACAAAATTCTTCAGATAAATCCGCCCATTACTATAAGGAACATATTCCAAAACCAGATCTGTTTCATAATCCAGCCTTACAGAACTGACACCGCCCAACCGGCCGTTCGTCAGACCACCGGTACTCTGGTACTGATTAAAAAGCCCCATAATTCCTAAGAGCATAAAGTTTTCCATTCCTTCCATGGTATCTGCCTTCAGACTGCTGACCGTATCATTATCATAATCATTTTCGGGATAAACAAGTGCAAAAATCCCACCTGCCAATGTAATCACGATTCCAAGCAGCAAAAGCGCACTCCCCACAGTTTTACCGGCATATAAATAGGAAATTTCCTTTGTTTTTTTCGAAAATTCATAACAGTCATTCTTCTTTGACAATTTATAATGCTTATTTCCACGGATCGCATAGGAACCCAAAAGCCCTGTTAAGAGCATGACCACATAAAAAAATGACGGTTCCTGCTTAATGTATAAAGGAAAAAACAAGATAACCGCAATCATCGGAATCACCGCAGCATACTGCATTCTCCTGGAAATCAGCACATTCATCAGAACACACGCCACCCAGCCGATATAGCACATCGAAATACTTGCTGAAAGATACCTGTTGCTGACGGTCTCTGTGTATGTTCTGACCGCCTCACTGTCAAAGAAGATTGCCGCTCGTTGATGCAATCGGTTTAATACCACGAAAAAACCACTGCTGATATAATTACGAAACATGAGTCCTGCAGCCAGCATACAGATGAAAAGAAAAATATAACCTAAATTTTCAAACCAGCCATTATAATAAAGAATCGAACAAAACATCGCTCCCAAAAAAACCACAAGATGGATGGCATACCATGCACAATTGATGTCTAATGCTGACAGATAACATCCCATTCCTCCCATCACGATCAAATAGACAAGCACACCTTTAAGAAGGAGTGTAAAGATTCGATTCTCTTCCTGTTTCCATGCATCCTGCCTTAGAACCACTCCCTCTGACAAAAATAACTCTTCCTGCTTTTTTCTTTTCTTAAACATTTTCACACATCTCCACCTGCAATTCCCCTTCTCTGTCCTCAATAGACAGATATGTCTTTAAAAACGGATAACAATTTTTCAAAAACCCGTCCAAATTTTCCCCGATATGATCTCTGACCGGAATACGGTAAATTTCAAAAAAAGCTTCTTTGATTTCCTGCTCAGATCCGCAACGATACTCATCAAATTGAAACAGGTTGCTATTCCAACATAAAAAACATACCGGCATACGCTGCAAGACCAAAGTCTTTCCAATCCCAAACGCTTCCTCTAACACCTTCTCGGATGCATCCTTATCCCCGGAAAGAGAAAGAAGTAATACCAGTTCACTGCCTGCCACGGAAACACGCTCCTTTACCATTAGCGTTTCCTGCTTTGCTGACAGCTTCCAATGGATATCTCTGATGCGATCCCCCGGAATATATTCTCTGATATCGCTGACCTCCGAAAAATCACTTCCTTTTTGTTTGCTCTCCTCTGTTTCCGCAGCTCCGGATAAAAATTCCTCCGTAGGGTGCTCCTTCCCTTCTTCCTCCTTTGGCAAAACAAACAGCTCCTTTTCCGCTTGAAACGGCAGCCGGCATCTTACAATGCCCAGAAGATCCTGAAACAAACAATCCTGTACGTTGATCTGAAACCTGCCAAGATCCCGAAATTCCAGCGGCAGTCTCAAAAAACTGTCTCCAAAAAGCCGGATCGGCATCGCTACAGTCAGTTCCGAGCTGTTATCCAAAAATGTGTTCGCCAAACGAAAAGAAATCCTGCAGTCTAACACCGGATACCACGCTGAATTATGCAACCGGATCTCTAAAGGCACAACCTCTCCTGCCTCTGCACTCATTTTTCCTATCCCCAAAGAAAACGAAAGCTCCTTTCTCAACCGAACCATTCCTATAATGGAAACAACCGGCAAAAGCAATAAAACAACAGCAATGATCCACCAGAAGTAATTTCTTAAGAACCAGATCATAAAAAAATCCAACACCAGTAAAAACAGATACATGAATAATCTGCCGGGACGCCAGGATAATTTATTCTTCGACTTTTCCACTTGGATTCCCCCATTTACATTCTCGGACTTTTTACCAGACGGAGCATTTCTTTGATGCAGTCCTCCATGTTCTTGCCTTCTGCTCTTGCACGCGAGCTGAGTCTGACGCGATGTCCCAGTACATCCTTACAAACACTTTGAACATCCTCTGCTGTAACAAAATCACGTCCTGAAAGGAGCGACATAACACGCGACATTTTTAAAAGTGCGATCGTACCGCGGGGACTCGCCCCGGAAGCAAAAAGTTCATTTTTTCTTGTCTCTTCTACAATCGATACAATATATTCATAAATAGAATCATGAACAAAAATCGTTTCAGCCCGTTGTTGTAATAACCGTATCTGTTCTATTGTCAAGACCGGCTCCAAACCTCCTACCCGGTTCCAAACCTCCCCCTTTAATATCGAAATCGCTTCTTCGTGTTCCGGATATCCCATCGTCAGGCACACCATAAAGCGATCAAGCTGTGATTCCGGAAGCATCTGTGTCCCGGAAGAACCGATTGGATTTTGCGTTGCAATAACCACAAAAGGTTCCGGGAGTTTTCTGGTTTCTCCCTCGACACTTGCCTGATGCTCCTCCATAACCTCTAAAAGTGCAGACTGCGTTTTCGGCGAAGTACGATTCAACTCATCCGCAAGAAAAAGATTGCAAAAAACAGACCCCTCATGATATTCAAATTCTCTGGTCTGTCCATTGTACATAGAAAACCCCAGGATGTCACTTGGCAGTACATCAGGCGTGAACTGCACCCTCTTATAATCCAGAGACAGAACTCTTGCAAAGGTAGTCGCAAGCGTTGTTTTCCCAACACCAGGCACATCTTCCATCAAAATATGTCCCCCTGCTATCATCGCAGCCAAAACCTTTTTTACTACCTCTTCTTTTCCTTTGATAATCTGATTTACCTTTTCCTGTACCAGATTCAGTTCATTTGTTATCTCACTCATATTTCCCTCCATTTTGGCAATTACATATTACCGGGTTCCACCTTCGGACATCCTGTACAGCCTGTGCAGCCGCCCGAAGCCAGATTGCCGGACATATGGTCATACATGGAACTTAAGGAGCAGATTGCCTGTGCTGAAATCCCCTCGCCACTTCCTGTAAATCCAAGCCCTTCTTCTGTAGTCGCCTTAACATTGATCTGCTCCTCAGAAAGCCCCAAAATATCTGCAATGTTCTTTTCCATTTGCGGAATATACTCTTTCATCTTTGGTCTTTGCGCAATGATCGTAGCATCAATATTTTCAATCATGTAGCATTTCTGTTCCAAGAGATCTCCCACTTTTTTCAGTAACTCCATACTTGATATCCCAAGATAAGAATCATCTGTATCAGGAAAATGTCTGCCGATATCTCCGAGGGCAGCCGCTCCTAAAAGTGCATCCATAATCGCATGCAACAGTACATCCGCATCGGAATGTCCCAAAAGACCTTTTTCATACGGGATTTCCACACCGCCCAATATCAGTTTTCTTCCCTCTGTCAATCTATGAACATCATAGCCTAACCCTGCCCGCATAACTTTTCTCCATTCCCGTTTTTTAATCTCCCGCTCCTTACAATATAGCCATTGTAACATGTCGCCTGCAGGCTCCATGCCGTTTTCGCAAAGCGCCAGTCCCGGCAAGCCGGACTGCCCTTTTGCTCATTGTAACATATGCTTTTTCCCATTGTAAAGTATAACTCTTATTTTGACTTTCCCTTGAAAGAACGATTCCTTCTATGATAGAATAAAGGCTAGTGTAAATGTTTTTAAATAAACAAGAGAGGTACAAAAAAATGGACTACGGTTTAATTGGTGAAAAATTGGGACACAGCTACTCTAAGGACATTCATGAAATGTTAGCAGACTATACCTATGATCTGTGCCCGCTCTCCAAAGAGGAATTTCCTGCTTTTATGGAGAAACACGACTTTAAAGCAATCAATGTAACCATACCCTATAAGTGCGATGTCATTCCATATTTGACGGATATGGATGAAAACGCCCGTGCGATCGGCGCGGTAAATACCATTGTCAACAAATCCGGAAAATTATATGGACATAATACCGATTTCCCCGGCTTTCTTTATATGATTGAAAAACATC
Source organism: uncultured Lachnospiraceae bacterium (assembly GCA_902795705.1). Classification (GTDB taxonomy): domain Bacteria; phylum Bacillota; class Clostridia; order Lachnospirales; family Lachnospiraceae; genus Butyribacter. The sequence goes on from CADBMH010000323.1 coordinate 12,265, forward strand.
ATATTTCCATTAAAAACAGAAAATGCATTGTCCTCGGTAACGGCGGTGCTTCCAAAGCGGTAACTGCTGTACTGGAAAAACTGCAGGCAAAAGAGATTGTTCTTGTCAAAAAAAGAAAGACCGAATCGACGATCACTTATGAAGAGTGCTTTGAAAAGCACTCCGATGCCGAAATACTTGTAAACACCAGTCCTGTCGGGATGTTCCCGGACGAGGACAGCTCTCCGGTTGACCTTAAGAGATTCCCGGATTGCAAAGCAGTCCTTGATGTTATCTATAATCCTCTGGAGACAAAGCTGATCCGGCAGGCAAAGGAGCTTGGCATGACCGGTGTAAACGGACTGGAAATGTTAGTCGCCCAGGCACTTTATGCGGTGGAATTTTTCCTGGATACCAGATTAGATGAGGCAAAAATCGATGAAATCTTTCAAAAAATATATGCCGAAAAGTCGGACAACTGACAAAAGCAGGGGATTCTCCCCTGCTTTCTTTTATCCTCTCCGGTTAAGCTCCGGATGCGCTTCATAATAAGCCGCCTTATCTGCATACATCAAAAGATCTGCTTCATTTTTGACCTTATCAAAATCAAAATCCCCATGTGGCCGGAACACCCCGCCTAAAGAAGCACTTCTTCCCTTCGCGCTTAAAAGCTGTCTGACATTTTCTACTGCATGTTCAAACTTCTCCTTCGTTTTCCAAAGTCCAAAGGCAGCAAACTCATCTCCGCCCAATCGGTAGACATTATTTTTCCCAAATACCATGATAAGGATATCTGCCACATCACAGATCAGATTGTCCCCGGCCTCATGTCCCTGCGTATCATTCATCTGCTTTAGTCCGTTAATATCACACATCAAAAATCCATAAGCAGCATTTTTATCTAACTCCTCATCAATAAACTCCTGCTCTGCACGCCGGTTCTTCGCCCCGGTCATCTGGTCGTAATAGCTGTAATTGATCAGTGCACGCTGCTCATCCCTCTGCTTTAAAACGCCGGTCATAAAATAAGCAACCAGACGAATGATCTCAGAAATTTCATCCAAACGATCCTCCGGCGGATTATCCACACCAAAAAAGCCAATATACCTCCCGCGCACCTCCAGAGGTCCCGTCACCAGAGTTTCGATTCCCTGCGGCTTTAAAATCATATAAATAAGTTCACTGACCTTTTTATATCCTTCGATATCACGGATAATAATATGATGAGATTTATCAAATTCACGATACCAGGTATCTAAAAATCCATCAAACGGAACCTTCTTTAGATTATCAATCTCCGGCCCTACACCATCCCTGCACCATTCATAGGTATTATCAAAGGTACCGTCCCATCTGTCTTCAAAGATATAGGCACGATCCGCTTCTAATTCGTTCCCTAAATACTTTAACATCTGTCCGATCGTTTCCTCTGCAGACTCTCCCGACATCGAGTATTGTAGTAAATTATTGATAAAACGATCCCTCTTATTGAGCCGCCGTTCCGCGCTGATCCATGTCATGATCTGTATAAACATCATAATGATGAACATAATCAGGCCAATTCTTAAAAACACGCCATGATCCAGATTTGCTTTCTTCAGCAGATTATATATGAGTAGATCCGAAATCCCCCCTGCAGCAAAGGCAGCGGCACCAATATAAAAATATTTCAGATTATCATCCGTTCTTTTGCTTTTGCAATATCGGTAATTCGAATATAAGATTTTCCCAATGATAATGATATCAATTACAAAAGAAATGTGTGTAAACAAAGTTATTTTGTGCATATCCGTTCCGGCGATAAATCGTACCGAAACAAAAAGTGCGATTGTAATAACCGAAATATATAAGACAATCTGATTATAAATCTGCTTCGGCTTTTTTGTCAGGGAATTGATAAAAGCCACCATCGGGTATCCGACAAACAAAAGCAGCGCATAATCTAATGCCCTTATCAGTGCCGTTGCTCCTGTGAGCATCTGCGGAATCCGTGTCTCAAGCAATGTCCACATTCCTAAAAGAATGATAGTCGCACTTAAGGAAATCAGATCATAGCCTGCCATATGCCTGTTCAAAATACTAAAGCGAACCGTCAGAACCACAAACCCAAAAAAGATAATGAGCAGCGACAGCAGGGCAGAAAGACCATGCCGAAGCAGAAATTGATGGTAATACTCATTTGGATCCCCAAGCATCACATTCTCAAAGCCAACACTTTCCTCCCCCGGAAATGCTGATGTTGTCATAATAACCACTTTTTCCCCCGCCATTTGTTTCGTCAAATGGATTGAATGGAAATAATCTCCATAGCCAGCCCCGGTCAGATTCTTTTCCAGATAAAACACATACGGCTCTTCTCCTTCGATTTTCAGCGTAAAATAGACATTATGACTGTTAAAATTCAAGGAGGTTCGACCGGAAAGTTCATCCGGCAGCCGTTTTTCAATCACCAGCTTTCCATCCTGATCCTGATCCGGCAGACGGCTGATATCTATGACCTCATTCTCCTCTGTTGTCCATTCCGAACCAAAATCAACAAACTGCTCTTTTTGCGGATCTATTGCGAAATGCCCGTATTTTGTTGCATAAATAATATATATCGTACCGAATAACAATAAAACTCCGTATACGATTGAGAAATAATTCCATTTTCTTTCCTGCTTTTTCAAAATAGACTCCCCCAATGGTATAATTCTTTTAAACTCATTAACGATTAGATTTTCCGGTTACTCAACCCGGATCACATCCTTTAATACATAATGAAATGACGGTGCAGAACTCTTTTCATTTTCTATATAGCCTTCATGCAAATCATAAGTATCCGTCTCATCAAACGGATCCACCCCAACATAATCCCCTTGAAATACAGGAACACTTCCCTGTCTGAATTCCTGTATTAACTGTTCTGCACGCTTTCTGCTTCCCTTTGCAGCAATCAGGTCATTGATCTCCACAATCTGCACCCAGTCCTTTTCAAAGCCGGCACCGATGTCATTCCCATGTACGTTCCCCGGTATACTGTTTTCGATGTTTTGTCCCTCTCTGACCGCCCGGACTGCCTCTACAATATAAGGATTCCAATTGATCCTGCTGCTTAAAATCGAAGTGGTCGGCGCGATATCGATCATACTTTGATTATATCCGACATGATAAACCGTCTTCCCCTTTGCCCTCGCCGATTCACATGCCACAGCAGGTCCGATCGTATCCGAGTGCTGAGAGATCATCACGCATCCTTCTTCGATCAACTCCTCAGCAAAAACTTTTTCCACTGTATAATCTGACCATGAATCTGTATACTTCACTGACATCACAGCCTCAGGAACCTCCTGCCTGATTCCCAGAAAAAATGCAGTATATCCCGAAATCACCTCTGCATACGGATACGCGCCCACATATCCGATCTTTACCTCCTCCTTTGTAATAACGCCCTTTTTAATCATCTCTTTTAATTTCATGCCTGCGATTACACCCGAAATGTATCTTCCCTGGTAAATATTTCCCATAAAGGTATGGTAATTGTCATACACAGGCTTTTCATTTGCATTAGCACAGGTTGCCTGACAAAACTGAATCTTCGGATATTCCCCTGCCAGTTTTTTTGCCGTTTCCCCATATCCGAAGCTATTCGTAAAAATAATATCACACCCTGCATCTGCCAGAGCCCGGATTGACTTTTCACTATTATTATCAGGTACATTACTATATGATATAATTTCTACATCGTCACCAAATTCTTCCTTTAGCTCCTGTTCTGCACGAACAAAATTATTCGTATACGGTGTCGCTGTATCTCCATCATAGATAAATCCGACTTTCGTAACCGGTTTCTCCTTCGCCTGATGCGACCATACAGTATGCAAAAGCAGGCTAACCCCAATCACCAAAGTGGCTGTAACTACCGTCAAAATCTGATTCGCATATTTTTTCAAGCTTCTCCCTCCTTTGGAGGCTTTGCAGCCTCTATGGACGAATGATATAATTCCTCTACATCAACCCGTCCGCTCTTTACCAAATGAATCATAATCTCTGCAAATTCAGGATCAAACTGGGTTCCTTTGCAGTGCTCCAATTCTTCCAAAACAAAGTCAATATTAAGCTGCTTTCTGTATACACGATTTGCCGTCATCGCATCAAAAGCATCTGCCACTCCGATAATCCTTCCGTAAATCGGAATCTCCTCTCCCTTCAAACCGTGAATATATCCTCGTCCGTCGTAGCGCTCATGGTGATAAAGTGCTCCCTCCACCACATTGTCAATGGTTGTAAAGTTTTTGAGGATTTCCGCCCCCTTTGACACATGCGTCTTCATGATCGCATATTCTTCATCTGTCAGTCTCGCCGGCTTATTTAAAATATGGTCCGGAATACCGATCTTTCCGATATCATGCAGGAGAGCCGCCTTTCTCAAATTTTCACACCGCTCCTTATCAAAACCGATTTCTTCTGCGATCATCACCGCATACTGGGATACCCGTTCCGAATGCTGACTGGTATTTTCATCGCGTGCATCCAGAGTTTTAGCAATCGTTAAAATCGTCTCGTTGCTCATCCGGATCTGGCTTTCCGCAAACTCAATCTGCTGCTTTTGTGCCTTCAGAGTCCTTTGGATCTGTGTCCTGAAAATCAACCAGGTCAGCCATGCCACAGTGATCAGCGCAACAAAGATCATATATACAACAAACCAGTCATTATCATGAAATGCCTTTTCCTTCACAAGAATATATTTGCTCTCCTCGATTACCGTCTTCCGGTCTCTGTCGAGAACAGACAGCCGGAATGTATAGGTACCTGACGGAATATTTGTATAGGTAATATCCGATAATTTCTGAAGTGGTACGATCGTACTGTTTTTATCAAAGCCCTCCAATTTATAACTGATATAAGGTTCCTCTGCCGTATAATTAATGATCTCCGAGGCAAAGGTAATCTTATCCACATCCCTCGACACCTTGATCGGCGTTCCGCGTTCGACCTCACGGGATGCCCCGTCCATTCTTACGTAAGAAACCCTCATACGATAGGAACGGCGCTCCAACGCATAATGGTTGATATTCATTTGAAAAACGCCGGTACTGGAAGAAATGAAGTAGTTTCCTTCTTCATCAACATAATTCCATGCGTTGGCCGTCAGGGAAGATGTGATGCCCCATTCTGCATTTAAAAGCTCCGGAGCCATATTCTCTTTTCCATCCAAAAGCTCCTTTTCATCTACAACATAGATTCCTGAACTTCCCGGTGCAAAGATCTTACCATCCTTATTCAGGCAGATGTCATAATTATTAAAATACGGAAATGTATCCAACGTCCGGACATTCTCTTCTGCATCCAGACAGCAGATCCCGTTGCTGGATACAATATAAATCACATCCTCCTTTTCACTGCCTGTCATACGCAGGATAACATTGGAAGAAAGACCATCATTATATGTAATATATTTTTGAATTTTTCCATCCTCGATCACAGCAATCCCCTCACCGTCCGTTCCTGCATAGAGCACACCGTTTTTTCCTTCTAATAAGCAAAGGATCTGCGCACTTCCGTTGCTTCCCGATATCGTTTCCAGTCTGCCATCTCTGTGAAATAAGGTAATTCCACCTACACCTGCTGCCGCTATCCCGTCCGAATATTGTATGACAACTCTTGCCCGGCTTCCGAAAATCCCGTCAGATTCATCATAAAATTTCACATCCCCCGCCGGAGAAAGCTTCGCAACTCCCTTTCCGTAGGTACATACCCACAGATGATTTTCAGAATCCACAGCCATACAACGTATCCGTATCCCCTGAAATAATTTGGTGAATTTATTTTCCACCTTTGCATACTTTTTCTTTTGAATGATATCTAATCCGGTATCTGTCCCGCAATACAAATATCCCTGCCATTCCTGTACCGCATTGACCACATTTTTTTCCAGACCTGCTGTCTGATAAAGGTCCGACACGCCTGACTCCGTAAATTTGATTAGTCCGAGTCTTGAGGAAGCAAACCACAAATTTCCCTGATAGTCGATTTCCATGTTTTCCACTGAATTTTCAAAACCGACCATGTTTAGCCTCTGCACTTTTTCCTGCCTGTCCAAAAAAGCAACTCCATTATCCGCACATACAAAAACCGCCCCCGTCTTTTCATTGAAAAACAGAGAATTCATATTCGTCAGTCCGCTTAATCCGAAGCTTTTTTCCTTTTCAAAACGATCTTCCTTTTTCTCAAAGCGATACAAACTGTCTCCTGATGTTCCGGCATACAGCCTGTTCTCATCATCAAAACAGACAGAGGTATAATATTCCTCTTCTCCTTCTAACCGGAATCTGCTTTTTATCTCTCCGCCCCCGATCAGCCAGACAACTCCTTCGGAATCTACCAGAGCCGCATTCCCTTCTGTGTCCACTGCTATACTGTCAACGGAAGATAGCTCGGAATATTTTTTCACAATATGAATTCCGTTTTCCAGGGTTAAAACCACAAGCCCTTCTGCCGTTCCGATATAATAACTGCCATCTGCACCGCCTGTAATGCAGTATACGGTGTCCGAAGGCAGTCCGTCCTTTGTCCGGAGCACATTGACAATTTTTTCATTGATACAGATAGAAAGACCACTGTCATTCGTTCCGATCCACACTCTGTCCTCTTCGTCTGTATAAAGACAATTCACATTTTTCACAGATTCGTATTTATCCATCCAGCGAAATTCTCTGCCATTGTAACGATATAATCCTGCATAGGTTCCGATCCAAAGGATTCCATCCTTTCCCTGCGTAATATCATTCGCCTCTCCACAGGGCAGCCCGCTCTTGTTATTATAGATGGTCTGGATATATGACTTGTAATCAAGATCCTCATACGTCTTCTGCTTTGCAGAAGCAGGTACCGATACAAAAAAAGAGGACGAAGCTGCTAAAAACACAAGTACCGATAATACGGCGCGTGTGCGAACGGTTTTCTTTTTCTCCCCTTTTTTCTTTTGCATGACCGTTTTTCTTCCCTGCACATATAAAAATAATAAAAACATCGTCAAAATTTTATCTGCAAATTCAATATAAAACTGACCGACCGGATATCGAATCACTCCCACATGATGCTCCTCCAGATACTGAATGACCGCATTCCCCCAGATATTTCCGGTCATTCCTCCTGACAGAATAAAATTCAAAGGTACGGAAACAGCCATGGAAGCCAGCGTCACAAAGGTTGCAATACTCATGATTCCGAAAAAAGTATCATAATGCTTTCTTCCTGCCGTAAATCCGACGATCAGAGCAATACAGATACTCGTAATCCCATAAATAACAGATGACTGGGAAAAAATGCCATAGACAAGATTACCGGACACGCCCACGATTGCCCCGCAAAACGGTCCCAGCAAATAGGAAGAAAACACCGTCCCGATCGAATCCATCCAAAGAGGGAGTGCGAGCGCTACAGCAACACATCTTCCCAGAACATTGACCGCAATGCATGCAATCACAAACAAAATAATCTTACTATATAACCTGCGCATAGACTTTTCCATCACTACTGCCTCCTTGCCCTACCAGCCCATCATATCCTTTACCTTCGGAACAATGCACTCCACGGCTCTCAGATTCGCCGCAGACGTAGGGTGCCAAAATGTCCCCAGCCCATCTTCCTCCCTCTGCTCCGGAAGCTCTATGTACTCAGCCGTAAGCTCCGGATGTTTCTCCTGAAAGAAAGCGGTTGCCTGTTTTACGGTTTCACACAACCGTCTGTCCATGATCCCAAGCATGGTGAGAAGCTTCGCAGACGGATTTTTTTTATGTATGGTTTCTAAAAATGCCAGATATCCGTCTGAAAAATCCCGGTTCCTCTCTGCGATTTCCCGGGTATAGCTCGCATCATTTGTTCCCAGATGTACGATGACAAGCTCCGGCACAAAATCTTCGGGATTCCATTTCTCCCACTGCTCCTTCGGAAGATGAAAATACTGCTTTTCCAATCCCGCATCCGTATATTCATATAACATCGGGACAAGCCATGACTCCTCCTTCGGAACATCTTCATCGCCGATATACGAAGTGATCACGCCCTTACCGTTCCATGCGACTATTTCAAGCTCTGCATCCAATGCCTCTGCTGTCCGGTATGCATATGCCTTTGTCGGATTCTCCGTTGCAGTATCGTGGATTTCGTCAGTGACACTGCCCTCAATTCCATAGCCACAGGTAATCGAATCCCCGATCACCTGGATCCGACGGCTCTTTTTCGCCGGAGGCGCCAAAAGCTCCCCGTCGATTTCAATCCCGCGAATACCGCAAACGGCATATTCCGGCTCCGAATACTTCATGACCTTTATTTTTACCTCTGATTCTGTGTCTGACGAATATACCGTAATCTTCTGCTCCTTTTCAGAAAGAGAAAAACGCATGGACGGCTCCTTCTCCTCATTTATATAAACTGCAACCCATGCCTTCCATTCAGGCAGAAAAGCTTCCGGATCAGATATGAACTGCACACTTGCCTGTCTCCCCCGAAAAGCAAAGCTGACAGAAGATGTACTATATCCCAAAAATCGAACTCCATCCCGGAACACGGTCCTTCCACTCACAGAAACCTTATCCGTTGTAGCCAAAAATTCCATCATCGCTCCTTCGTTCCTCCATTCTGCAAATAATAAACAAAATTCTCTTTTTTCCGTTACCATTTCCCCTCTTAACGAAATGGTAACTCTCCCTAGTATATTATTATAGCTTGATTCGGCCTAAAAAACAATACTTGTTAAGCTGGTACATCATAAATTTATTCTTTCTATACTAAATTTATGGTGTACTGGTTTATTTTCGTTTTTTTCCCGGAGTTTGACAAGGCGTAAGATTTGAATGAAACTAGTATTTGTGATATACTGATGTCACTATATTTCACGGAGGAGTTTCTATGTTAAGTAAATCAAAATCATCACCAAGGGGTTGGAACAGTTGGGACTGCTACGGTGCTTCTGTCACAGAAGAAATCGTGCGGAAAAATGCAGAATTTATGGCAAAACATTTAAAAGAATACGGCTGGGAATATATCGTTGTGGATATACAGTGGTATGAACCGGATGCAGACTCCCATGAATATCACCCTTTTACAGAATTATGCATGGACGAGTATTCAAGACTGATCCCGGACGAAAATCGCTTTCCGTCTGCAGCAAACGGAAAAGGATTCGCACCTCTGGCCGAATATGTCCATTCTTTAGGACTGAAGTTCGGCATCCATATCATGCGCGGAATCCCAAGACAGGCAGTTCACCGGAACACTGCCATTCTAAACAGTAAAAAAACTGCCAGACAGATTGCAAAAACAGACAGCATCTGTCACTGGAACACAGATATGTATGGCGTGGATCCTGAAAAGGAGGGCGCAAAGGAGTATTATGAAAGCCTGTTTTCCCTCTACGCTTCATGGGGCGTGGACTTTATCAAATGTGATGATATTGCCAGAGAGCTTCCGCATGAAGAAAGTGAATTGATTCTTTTAAGCGATTCCTTAAAAGGTTGTGACAGAGAAATGGTTTTCAGTCTTTCACCGGGGCCTGCCCTGCCCGAAAAAGCGCAGATTTATAAAGATACTGCCAATATGTGGCGTATTACCGATGACTTTTGGGACACCTGGGACGCTCTTTACGATATGTTCTCCCGCTGCGAAACCTGGTGCATCCATAGCGGTGCCGGTCATTTTCCGGATGCAGATATGCTGCCGATCGGTCCGCTCCGACAGAACTATGATAAAAATGACAGGACACATTTCACCAAGGACGAACAGATCACTATGCTCAGTCTCTGGAGTATTTTCCGCTCCCCGCTGATGATCGGAGGCGAAATGACACGTTTTGATGAGTTTACCATGAGTCTGATCACCAACAGAGATATTTTAAAAATGCATGAAAATGCCAGACACGCCCACCCGGTATGGCGGAAAGAAATTGATAACATAGAGCATATTCTTTGGACAGCAGTTGGCAAAGAAGGCGGAAGTTATCTTGCCGTATTCAATGCAGGTGAAAAGAACAGTCAGATCACATTCCCGCTTTCCGATGCAGAAATCGACAGCGTAAAAAGCATCCGGGAGCTTTGGAGCGGCGAGGAAGCTGCCGTTTCTGATTCTATTACGGTTTCATTAAATTCACATGGTGCAAAAGTATATTATTTGCTTTAGGCAAAAAAATAGAATACAAAAAATCAGGCTTAGAAACAGATTAAGCCTGATTTTCTATTTCTGTAATGATCTTCTCTGCAACCTCTGCCGGCAACAGTCCGTCTGTCTTCACGATAAGATCTGCAGCCGCCCCATACCTGGGCGCCCGTTCCTCCATCAATCCCCTTATATAAGGGATGTTCATATTACCATTTAAAAGCGGTCTGTTTGTACTATCCTTCACATGCTCATAAATTGTCTCCGGCTCTGCTGTCAGATACACAACAATTCCGCTCTCTTTCATCTTTTTTACATTGATTTCCCGCATTGCGAGACCACCGCCGCAAGATATCACACAAGGAGCCATCCCGGAAAGCTTGTCCAAAATACCGGTCTCTACCTGTCGGAAATATTCTTCCCCGGAATCTGCAAAAATCTCAGGAATATTTTTTCCCTCCTGCTCTACGATCATTGCATCTGTATCAAGCTCCTCTACACCAAGCTTATTGCTTAAGCGATGTGAGGTACTGGTCTTCCCCACCCCCATAAATCCTATCAAATAAATATGTCCGTCAAATTTCATCATATAGAATCCTTTCCGGCATATATCAGCCATGATTATGGTGCAAAATTTCCAGCACCTCCTTTAGCTGCTCTACCTCAATCTGCCCCGGTGCACTTCCCTTTTCCATACACCCGAAGCTGATCGCGGATCCGAAGGTTTCTCCAATCACTCTCGTAGCTGCCCCCATCACACCCATCGACATCGTAATGATCGGTTTTTCTACGATCAGGCGGTCCGCCAAAGAGGTTGCTTCCATCAGGCGAAGCACATCTTCTCTCTCCTGCGGCATTGCCGCCAGCTTCGGAATGTCCGCTCCCATCCGGTCCATAAATAACAGCCTTCTTAAAATCTCCTCCTTTGAAGGAGTTTTTTCAAAATCATGATAAGAGCCAATCACTACCACACGCTTATTAAGCTCCTCTAACAGATCCAATACCTTCGAATTGCAGATATCACTCACCTTCCACTCTCTCTTTTGACGCACTCTCTCATCATAGCCCCGAAACATCTCCAGATCGATCAAATCCACATATCCGCTTTTTGCAGTATTCTTTAACAGAGATGCATATTGCTCCCATAAAATTTCTTTTTCTCCTCCCTCTTTTTTCGTCCGAAATGTAAACAAAAGAGGGATTTTCTTCCCCAGTATACTTTGCAGAAGTCCCGCAGTCTCAATCACCTTTTTTTCCTGCAGCGCATCTTCATAATAATCCACTCTCCACTCCACAAGCTCTGCACTGCTGTAGGTAATCCGGCCTGCTTCTTCCAGAATATCCTCCTGAGTCTCCTCTACGATCGGTACACAGATTTTCGGTCTTTCCGAACCGATTTCCACTCCTCTGACGCGAACCATGATTTCCTCCTTTTTATAAAAGCGAAAAATGCCAGTCACAAGATCCGACTGGCATTTCTCTTTTTATTCGTCCTCTAATGTATTCTTCACTGCTGCAACGATTGCAGATACTGCTGCCACTACAACTACCGCAGCAACAACGACAATACCGATTACACCTGCTATAAGTACCATTTGCCCTGTCCCACCTTTCCTGTTTGTTCACTGCCTGTTATCCTATATTTATCAGTATAGCATAAAGGAAAGAACTCGTCAAAGCATTTTCATCGACATAACATTAAATATCTATGAGCGATTTCATGGTATTCTGAACTTTGCCTGCCGTATCTCTGATCACGGTCGATGATGCAGCGATTTCTTCCGCTACCGCCGCCAGATTTTGTGTACGCAGGTTCACTGCCTCTAAGGTTTCCTTTAACTGATCGGCATCCTTCAGGATCTTTGAAATAGACTCTAACATATGCGCCTGACTCTCACTGCTCCTGCTTGCCGTATCCTTGGAATCGGATGCAAGCTCATTAATCTGGCTTGCCACTACCGCAAAGCCACGGCCGGCATCACCGGCACGTGCAGCCTCAATGCTCGCATTGAGTGCCAAAAGATTTGTCTGGGAAGCGATCTTTACAACCTCATGGTTATTTGCCTCAAGTTCATCGATCAACCTCGCGATTTCAGATAACGAATCGGAAAGTCCATTGCAGAAATCAGCCACTTCTTTCATATCCCCGGTAATTCCTTCCGATTCACTGGCATTTGCTTCATTTCCCTTTGCCATGTCCTCCACGGAGCTGTATAATTCCTCAAAGGCATGCTCGGCACCGCTGATAGCCTGCTCCATTTCTCCCTGCCGTCTTTCAACCTCCTGCTTATCCCGCTGCACTTCATCCGCAAGATCTAAGGCACGCTTCTTTTCGACTTCAACCGTATCCTTCATATAGTGGATACAATTCTCTTTTTTATTAAACCCGTTATGGATCGCCGTTGCCATAAGGGTACAGGTCTCATATCCACAACATTCACAGTTGATTTCACGGGATTCCTTTGTATTTTTATACATTTCCTTAAAAATCCGGTCAAGCTCTGCAGGACTCGGCTCATTGACTGTACATTCCTTGGATCTGTCCGTATAATTACGCAGATAATCCTCCAGCCTGAGATTGGCAAACTGTTTATTAAACTGTTTTAAACGCTGTGCAGGTGTCAGCTTCTTTGACCATGCACTTCCTCTGGTATTTTTCTTGCAGGACTCCTGAATCTGATGTACATTATAAAGTGCATCATCTGTCTCTGCCCTTGCCGGTTCCACACCTGTTCCGTAAAGACATCCCATGCCGCAGTTCAAGGCATCGATAAAGATTTCCCTGTTGCCTCCTCTGGCAATCCTCTCTTTATTTTGCTGCAGATAGTGATACACATGTTTCTCACCCTCAATCTGACGGATATAGACATCCTGTCCCAGAAACCAATATACATTTTCCTTCAGACCACCCGGCATCGGATAGATGGAACCCAATCCATATTCGATCTCATCACTTGCAAGCGGTCCGGAAACATGATGCTCCCTGCAATATTTCATCAGATGGTCAAAGGTCACATTGTAGGATACGATTCCTTTATTATTCGGATCATCAATCTCAGCTTTTTTCGCAATACACGGGCTGATAAAAGCAAGCTTATCCGTAATCTTCATCTCATTTCGTGCATAGATCGCACCACACATCATCGGACTTTGTACCGGAAAAAGCTTTGGCAGAAGCTCCGGTGCATACCGTTCTATGTAACCGACGATTGCCGGACAGGGCTGCGAAATACCGCCTAAGAAATTATGTCTCTCTATATAATTCAAATACCCCCATGTCGTTATATCAGCACCAAACGAAATACTTACAATATGGTTAACTCCCAGCTTCTTTAAACCACCTAATACGCTTTCATATTCTCTCGGGTAATTCGCCTTAAATGCCGGAGCCAGAAGAAGTGAAATTTTAACCCCCTTCTTCAGATCCTCAAAGAAGCGCTCCGTATCATCATTAAATTCGCGTGCATTATGCTCGCACGCATCAATACATGCTCCACAGGCAATACATTTGCTCGCATCAACATGAATCCGGTCACTCCCCGACTCACTGTCCGCGATATTCGCCCCCATGCAGCTACAGGCACGGATACATTTATTGCATCCGATACACCTGTCATTCGTAAAAACTAAATCCATACAAGTACCTCCTATCATTTCCCCTTTTGTGTCCATCTTTTCGTACCATTAAAAATAGGACATATTGCTGTATTTAGTATACTCTTTTTTGATTTTCCTATCAAGATGCTGGTATTTATGTTTTCACCTGTATCATGCCTTTTTTCTCCGTTCTCCCTTACATCTCTTTCCGGAACAATACATTATGTATCTCTATGTAGTAACAAAAGAGTTTTGCGGCCGAAACTCTCGCGGCGAGGTACATAACATCCGGCGGATGTCTGCTCTGCAACGACCGGAGC
>CADBMH010000324.1 GCA_902795705.1 uncultured Lachnospiraceae bacterium
TCAATGACGAAGCACTTGAAAACGTAAACGGCGGAGCAGCAAGAACCGTCCGCAATGATTCCAGAGATTATGCAAACGTCCGTGAATATCCGGGACTTGACGCAGCAGTCTGCGGAAGAGTCTACAACGGTGAGACAGTCTACACGACAGGCGAGACCTGCTATGCTGACGGCTACAACTGGTACAAGATTGTTCTTCCGAGCGGATCTGACGAAGCATGGATCGCAGGTTCTCTGATCGGTTATTAATAACGGTTATTGGTTTTAAAACTTATCTATAATAAATAGCAGATGCCCCGGTTTTGCCGGGGCATTTCGCATTGTGTCTGACACTCAGAAATTTAATACTTTCTTACACCAGTCGGGTATCTTTTCATCTCTGTCAACACATTTCCTGATTGAATGATAATCCTTCAGAAAAATACTGTTGAATCAAAGCGACGGCCTTCATTCCCGCAGAATCTACATCTTTCTGTTGCTGCCAACTACCGAATTCTCGAACTATCTCATTATATTAACTCTGGGTAATCTTTGCAGAGAAGGATTCGTGTGATAAAGAGTGGTTTTTCCTGCCCCATTAACGCCTGCAAATAAAATATACCTTTTCACCTAAAACTTCTTCTCCCGAATCACGCGCTCTTGCTTCTGCCGCAAAATACAGTTCGTTACTGTTCTAAAAAAAGTACGTTCTTCCTGACTCTTCGCATTCTTTATTACTTGATACGCTTCATCAAAATTCAAATCTTTACACTGCTCATAGAGCTCATGTAATTTGCATTAGAGTTTTACATCAAATACATACTCATTTTAGTATTCATCTCTAAGCGATATTGCTGACACCACGGAGACGACCGGCTAGAGCGGTCCCGTATCTTCCGTGAGAAGCCGAGGCGCTGATCCAGTAATAGCGCTTATTCGTGCCGCGCAGCTGGAATCGTTTTACACCATTTTTGAAATACATGGCATTAACCCTGTAATATGTTCCGGCTTTCAGTGTTCCTGCCTTTTTAGCAGCCTTGCTGCTTGAATAAAAAGGAACATTCACGGCCAATTTATAATATGATGTGTCTTTTTTCAGGCTTTCATTCAAGACACCAACCACTCTGGTCTGCGGTCTCATAATACCATTCTGATAACTTAGTTTAATGAAACTGCTCGTATGACCGACAGCGTTACTGTCAACAGACACTGCGAACGTAACGGTATTTCCTGAAATTGAACGGAACCACACAGCGGGCTTTTCAGGATAGGATGATGGAGAAGCCAAATCTGTGAAAAACTTATACTCCGGCACAAGTTTGCTGCCATTGTATTTATACAGACATTTTTCCACATTCATCTGAACATCATCCGTATCGACAAATACATAAACTCTTCTGTTTGACAGCCGCAAAAAAGTTGCAGAGCCAAATGCACCGCGTGTTGTCAGGGCTTTTCTATTATTTATAAAGATACTTATCCTGCCTCCGCTTGCTTTCATGGAAATGGAAGTCTTTTTTCCTTTGCCTGAAAAATCAAAAGCTGCTTTTTGTCCTGATCTGATTGTCTTATAAGCAGCGGGGGGCTGTCTGAACGCTTTCGCTTTGCTTCGTGTCTCAGCTGTCGACTTCCCCTTCGGGATCAGCTTGATCTGAATTGCCTCAAGCCGATAACTGTAACTGGCGCTTCCGGCGGGAGCCCCGTTTTTCGCCCATCCCAACCATCCAAAATTCTGTGCGTGAACCCGGTAATAGATGTTGTACTTCTTCGCCATCGTTCCCGTCAGGCGGATTTTAATCGCTTCCAGACGAAGATGCTTATGGGAAGAGCCGCTCACCTTATTGTTTGATTTCCAGCCTTTTTCCCATCCTATATTCTGAATATTCGTCTGATATTGAATTCCCCCGGAGTATGGTTTGTTCTGAAGCTTGATCTGAATCGCTTCCAGCCGGAGTGCCTTGTGGGTAGTTCCTGACATTTTGCCGTTTTTCTTGTAGCCCTTTTCCCAGCCTATATTCTGAATGTGAGTCCGGTATGCCACAGTCGGTGTTCCGGCGGAAACAGTCACCGGCAAAGCAAACAGTACAATGAATAAAAGACAATATAATAGTGTCGTCCATCGCTTTTTCATGCTTTTCTCCTTTCTGCTCAGCATCAGTCCATTTATACATGGAGCATAGAAAATATTTTATTTATAATATCTAAGTAAAAATATCTTTTTCCCATTCGGCTTTTTTAGATATCGATCAATACGAAAATGTATTATTCCGTTAATAATTTGTTCTTTCCCCACGTGTACCAATTTGTAACCATTTGCATTACTCTCTTTGCGGTCAACCTTCAGCTTGATATTGTTGAGGTTCTTTTTATTCGTTCCATTCAGCTTCGCTTTCATTATCCGACGTGTATTTCTGTTATAATAATAAATTTCATTATTGCCCACCACATAATCAGGACCTATGTTTTTTAACTTCAGTTTCGCTACTCCACCAGTTACAGTATTGATTCTGCATAACTGATTTTGAGAAAGATTTTCTATAAAGTAGAGATATCCATTTTTATATTGCATGCCGTCATAGCTGACATTATTCGACAGTATGGTTTTTTTGGATGTTTTAAGGTTAACCATGTAAATTCTTCTGTGATGCCTGTAAACGACAACATTGCAAAAGACCAGAGAGCCTTTTTTGAATACATTATATGATATCGCTTTTTTTGCATCAGACTTCTTTGTTTTCGCAGATGTCCGCTTTCTGAACGAAGCGAGAGTCGAACCCGGGGCTTTCGCTCCTTTCTTTAAAAGCTTGATCTGAATCGCTTCAAGTCTGTAAGCATATCCCGTCGTTCCGGCGGACGCTCCGTTCTTTGCCCATCCCATCCAGCCAAAGTTCTGTGCATGTACCCGGTACCAGACATCATAATGTTTCGACATCTCACCGGTTAATCTGATCTGAATGGCTTCCAGCTGAAGATGCTTGTGAGAAGTGCCGCTTACTGCATTGTTTGATTTCCAGCCTTTTTCCCAGCCTTTATTCTGGATGTGCGTCCTGTATTGAATGCTGCCGCTGTATGGTTTGTTCTGAAGCTTGATCTGAATTGCTTCCAGTCGGAGTGCTTTGTGGGTAGTTCCCGAGACCTTGCTGTTTTTCTTGTAGTTCTTTTCCCAGCCTTTATTCTGAATATGGGTCCGGTATGACACAGTTGGCGTTCCGGCAGAAACGGTCACATATACTTTTACACTCGCTTTTCCATAATTGGCAAAGATAACAGCAATTCCCTGCTTTTTAGCAGAAACGACCCCATTTTTGTCAACTGTGGCAATTGTTTTATCGCTCGATGACCACCGGATGGATCCTCCGGAATCTTTTGTTTTAACTTTGATTGTGTAACGCTTGCCTTTATTGAGCGTAATACTTTTTGGTGATATTAAATAGAGTCCGACACACGTCAGTTTTCCGGATTTCTCAACAAAAAATACGTCCGTCCATTTTGTTTTGGGATTCCCTTTATAAACGGTTTTTTTTGAACCTCTCCATCCTGCTATCCTGCTCTCAACCCTACTTGGGAGAAAAAAATACTCCTCTGGCATAAAACGCTGTGAATTATAGGAAACATAATTCCACATATTTATTGAATATAGGGCACAATTTCCATTAAAAACATCATAAAAGCTTTCATCAGGGGTATTTTCTTCAATTTTCTTTAACTGTTCCCTTGTAATTACTATTGAATATGATGTGGGCTTGTTTCCGATACATTTTATCTGCTCACGATTTATATATACTCCACCTTTTCCAATGCCGCCATCTTGCCATTTTGAAATGCTTATCA
>CADBMH010000325.1 GCA_902795705.1 uncultured Lachnospiraceae bacterium
ATCATAGCAATTCCTCCTTGAATTTACATCCGCTTCCCTGCGAATGGTGTTTTTACTAACTGTTACATTTTATATATCGGCTTTTTCTTTTTCAAATTAACCTTTTTTTATTATTTTTTCATAAAAATCCTCTGGTTCTACTGCTTACTTGACTTTTCTTGATTTTCGGGATATCTTAAATAAAAAAAGGAGTGAAGAAGTCCTATGCAGATACTTGCCATAAAAGGAAAATCCCAATATGACTCTACTTGTATTTTTTTAGACGAAATCATTCATACACTTCAGAAAAAAGGAGCTTTTGTCGATATTTTAGACAGCTATTGTGAAGAGGAGTATGAAGCACTTCGAAATTCTTTGACAGGTAAACATTACGATATCCTCCTCACAATTAACGGTATGATCTTGGAAAAAAATTCTTCCCTGGGAAAGCTGCTTTTAAGGGATAACACCATATATTGTACTATTCTAATGGATCATCCCTATATCCATCATTTCCGACTGCAAAACCGATACCAGAGACTTTTGGTTTATTCACCGGACTATTTCCATATAGAATATCTGAACAGCTATTATCCACATATATGGTGTAAAGGCTTTCTGCCCCATGCAGGCTGTCAAACCGAACATCCTGTTCCATACGATGAACGCACTATCACCGTTTCCTTTCTCGGCTCATATCTTTCGCCCGCCGCTGCCAAACTACGCTTTTCTGAATATCCTGAAAAAATGCAGTTTTTATTCCGGGAAGTTGCCCATTTTCTGCTTGAACATCGTTCTTTTCCGTTAGAAGCAGGTATCTCCAAGGTTTTTCAACATTATAATATTCGTATTCCTGAACATGAATTTGCTACAGTTGTTGCGGAATTTCGTCCGGTCGATACCTATATACGTGCATATTTTCGAGATTTAGTGATTCGTACTATCACATCAGCAGAAATCCCTGTAGATGTCTATGGCGACGGCTGGAATGCTTTTTCAGGAAGTAACATTCCTGCTCTTCGTATCCATCCTCGCATAGATTTTAAGGAATCACTGGATATCACGGGAAACTCTAAGATTTCTCTAAATGTAATGCCTTGGTTCAAAAACGGTTCACACGACAGAGTATATACTGCCATGCTTTGCGGTGCTGTCTGCCTGACTGATCCAAGTATCTATTTTGAGGCGGAATGCTCTGACAGAGAAAACCTGATATTCTACCATTTAGACGAACTGGATAAGCTGCCCTCTATCATCCATTCCATTTTAAATAATGACCAAGGTAAAAATTATGCAAAAACAATTGCGGAAAACGGTCGGCATTTTGCGCAAGAAAAACACACATGGAAAAACCGGGGAGAAGAATTGTATAATGATTTTCTCTCATTGCTGTAATGACTTTGATTCACCCCCCAACATGCTCTTCTAATACCTTTCGATACCCCTCTGCCAGGGCATCTATTTTTTCATCCGTAAGGGGCGCCTCCACAATTTTTAAGAGCTCCTGCTGAAGTGGGGGCAATTTGGCAATCCCAGGATTTTCCATGTAATTCGGAAATTCCCTTTTTACCACTTCCTGCATTTTATATATCGCTTCATACGGAATTTCAGTGAATCGCACAAATAAAATCCGTATCGTATTAAGAAAATACATCTGCAAAAAGTCCATCTCGATATCAGCATGATACTTATCAAATAGATTCCTTTTCCTATATTCCTCCAATTTCATTAATTCTATTTTCAAGCGATCTAAATGATGACAGGCATCCATCTGCATAATTGTAGATGTTTCATTGATCATATAATGATAAAAATATTCGTTTATTAAATAAAATGAAGAAAGCTCTAACCATGCAAATTTTCCCCAAAAATTATCCTCATATCGCAAATGTTCCGGAAACCAAAGTTCATTTTTCATAATGCACTCACGCCTGAAAATCTTGCACCAGATTCCACCGGGCATACCATGATGAGTCATTTCATGCCAACGCTCTTCTAATAAATTCATAAGATACTTTTTCCCTGCCCAGGAGCAAGGTTCTGCTTTCCCAGCAACCGTTCCATCATTATATTCCCGAACAAAAAGGCAACCCACTGCATCACAATCTTCTCCGACCGCAACTTCATATAAAGCCTGATACATCTCTTCCGACACATAATCATCTGAATCTACAAATCCGATATATTCCCCCGATGCCATGCGCATCCCAATATTTCTGGCAGTTCCCTGCCTTCCGTTTTCTTTACAGGAAATCACTATAATTTCATCCGGAAATCTTCTCTTCCAAACCTTCAACCGTTCCAAAGTCTGGTCTGTAGATGCATCGTCCACAAAAATCAGTTCTAAATTTTTAATCCCAATCGTCTGCCTGACTAAAGAGCGTACGCATCGATCTATCCACCGTTCCACATTATAGCATGGAACGATCACACTTATCTTTTTTTGCATTTCTATTTCACCAAATCCTCTAATTTCGCTATCCGAAGTCCTTTAATCTTCGCACCGCCTTCTGTTGCATCAATCACCTCGCGAAAATCCCCCTGATCTCGCATTTTTTGTACACGATTCTCTATCCATAAACGATAGCTATTCCAATTTTTCGCAGTAGCTACTTTCTGTCCATAGATATCTTCAACTTCAATCTCCTCTTTAACATTGATTCGGTCAGTAGTCTTTGTTCCGCATGCATGTGACTTTCCTCCTGTATAAGCAAGGTCAAGTCCCAAAAAAATCATCCGGCTGCATCCCAGCTGAATCCCAACCTCTAACGCAAGAGTAGAAACCGAGCCTCCTGTTTCAAGACACCCTATTCCCTGCTCCTTTGCAAGTGTTTCTGCCTTTTCAAAACCAAACTGATATATTATATACTTTTCCCAAAAGCACTCGGCAACTGCTCGATTGCTTGCCGTTGATAAAAAAAGTAGCGGAATCTTCCAAATCCTGTTTTCCGTTAACTGCCTTGCTATCCCCCCCCCGTCAGAATCTGATATAATGATGTAATCCGGCATGATATCACTACTCAAAAGTTTGTTAAACACTGTCCCTGTTGCTAAAATCAAACTCTGCTTTCTGTCAACCTTTGATAGCAACTGTATATTTCCATCCAATGAAGGACCCGCCGCAATGATGTACAAATCTTTATTCTGAAACATTTCCTTCAGGGCATGTACCTCTTTACATGGTATTTTTACATTCTTCTGAAAATTAGAAAATAATTTTCTCTTCTGCGTCCGATAGGATGCTTCGCGAATAAAAAAATCTTCCATTTTAATACGGAATTTCTCGCTGCGAATAGTCTGTAAAAAAGGTGCATTAACATAAGCCGCACTATACCTCCCTCTTTTCATTTCTTCAAAAAAACCTTTGTTTGAATTATCTATTTTGAGAGAGAATCTAGGATTTTCTGCCCAAGCAGAAACATTTGAAAATACAACAGCCAACAGTAAAAGATTTAGGTTTCCCTCAATTACTGTAAGCTCTATGCTTTCATCTAAACTTAGCAGCATTTCATACGGATATCCAAATCCCAGTCCATAACAGAGAATGTATTCTGCATCTTCCTCCAGCCACTCCTTTGCAAGCAAAAAACCCTCTTTTGCAATAAGATTATTTGAATGCAGATAATTCATTCTCCCCCCTTTATGAAATGCAATTGTATAGTTTCCGTCCGCAGCATACTCCACAGCATACCCCTTTTCTATTGTCCGCTCTACTACTCTTAGTACCTCGTCAATGCTTTTCTCAGGCAGTCTTTCATGACTTTCATAAATATCCGTCACTGAAAATCCAAAAAACAATTCTTCTGCCCAAGGTGCCACCTTTTTTAAATAAAACATATTTCTTTTAAACATTTCCTCGTCAAAGAAAAACCCCAGTCTGGCACAAAGCCTCTGCTGATATTCCATAAAAAAAGCAAGCAAGTTCCCTTCAATAAGATCTGCTAAAAGCACATAATCCCTCTCTTCCTGTGCCTCCTGCATCATCATAAGCATCTGCGTTACCGATTCTGCGGATGCAAACGGAGCGTCTTCATTTAACTCTGGCAAAAACACAAGCATCTCTTCTATGCCCGTCATTAATAAATCCATCAGGATACTGGCCTGTTGCATTCCATAATAATATTGCTGTCTCCTGCAATATTCAACACAACACACTGCAGTTCTTATAATATGCAAATTATTCTTTCTTATCTTCTTCCAAGCTTCCATAATTTTCCCTTTATGCCCTTTTAATCGTTTCTATGGCTTCTGCTACAAACGGCTCAATCTCCTTTAAAATCACTTTTACAATCTTATAGTATTCCTGCATCATCACTACCATATCATAGCGGTCTTGTTCTACATTATCTGTCACAACATTCATATTCTTTAAAATTTCTACTGATTTTCCATCTATATACCGCAAAAGAAGCATAAATAAAGACTGTTTCCCTATCCATTCATTTGTCTTTGAAATTTTTTTTGCATAATATTCAAACTCATACATCTTCACCGGCTTCTCTCCAAGAAGAACCAGAGCCTTATCGGCCTCATGGAGAATTTCTTCTGTCTTAAATGATAAATCTTGAAATTCTTTTTGCATATGAAGAAGTTCCTTTTTAACTTCTACAAGATTCTCCGAAAAGCTTGCCGGCATATCATCAAATATTTCTGCAACATCTCCTTTTCGGGTACAATATTTGTCAACTACCTCTTGCAATGTCATCACACTTGAACCGTGTATCAGGGCTCCTCCCTCTGTTGCATCAATTACATCAATTTTATTTTCACAGTCGGCAATCTCCCGCTCAAACCATTCTAAATACATTCTCCAATCTTCCCTTGTCTGGATCTCATTTCCGAAAATCCCTTTTGTCAGTATTACATCTCCCACATCCTTTGTAACACCATCTACTCCACCTCCGGCGTGAGTCCCATTCTCACCATATGCCAAATCCTGTCCAACAAACACAATTCGTCGAAAACCAAGCGTACGACAAATAGTCCATGCCCCTGCAGCAACATTTCCGCCTGCTTTTAGCATAGAAAACTCTTTTCCAAATTTATGATATAGCTTTGTCAAATATTCTCCTGCATCCCGAAACCAAATCTTTTTTCCTCTATGCTGATGCATAATATTGAAATTCGATTCTAAACTGCAAAAGAGCGGAAGCTTTTGACATTCCGGAGCAGCCATATACCTTTCCGGTTTTTTCGGATCTACGGTAATCATACAATCAAACTTAACCCCCGCCTTGACCAAATGTCTGACTGCCGTATCTGTGGCAATCATAAACGATTTTCCTTCCGCTTTTTTTAATATATCGATATTTTTATCCAAAGAAGGACCGGCAGCAACAATAATTGCCGGAAGCTCTGTATCAAATTTCCCCAAAAATTCAAATATAGAATTGCTTTCTAAGAGAAACGGTAAATTTCGAATTGAATTTTCAGTAAACGCCTTTGCAAAAAAAACACCAGTGTTTCTATTCACAATTTCTGTCGTATCACATTGTAAAATCCATTTACAAAATATTTCATATTCCTTAGGAAAAATTTCTTCATACTTAGGGTGACAGCAATGAATCTGCATGGCAAGATTACTCCAGTGTGTCTGCTTTGCTAAGTCGTAATAAAACTCTTTTTCGTTCACTCCTGACACATATAGAAAGACTCTTTTATCTGTAATCAAAAAAGTCATATCCACCATGTGCAAAATATAATCAAACACCTCCGGTTCCGGCTCATATAAGTATAATTTAGAATCCGCTTTCATTCTTTTCAATAACTCGCATACGAAAAGCAGGTTACCCATGCCAAACATGGTTACATTAATGCCAAGATTTTGAAACTGATACTGCTCACACCAGCGTTTCACTTCTGCTAATGGCCGATACATACTATTTAATCGATACAAATGCTGTTCCTTTTCTATCTCTAAAACCGGATTACCATCTTTTGCAGTCGTTGTTCTTACATTAAAGTTTAATCTTTTAGCCAGATTTTCTGCTTTAATCTTATTATAGAATTGAGGTCTGTAATCTTTCAATTCACATATATTTTTTTCATATATCACAAATTTTCCCTCTCAATTTACACTTTATTCCTTATTCTTCGAGTCCTTCTTCAAGTTCTTCAAGATATTCTCTGAAATCATATTGCAAAACATCTGCCATTAACACATAATCCTTTTCCTCTAAAGCATTCATTGCCTCGGTAAGCATCTCCGTTATCTTTTCTCTATCAAGCGAAAAATCTTTATTTTCTTCCTTGTATACAAACAGTGCATCAACTGTTTCTGTAATCTCTGCGAGAATATCCATAAACTGATCTAAAGCCTCACTAATCTTCTGTTGGTAAAACAATTCTACTACCTCATCAATATTCTCTACCGTATGAATCACCTTATCTCTAACTGCACTCATTCTATTCTCCTTTCCAAAAAAAGGGACTGACCTTCGGTCAGCCCCAACCATAACAATACATATCCTGCCACAATTATCTGAGCAGTGAAAGAACTCCCTGTGTAGCTTGATTCGCCTGTGCGAGCATTGACTGACCAGCCTGCTGTAAGATAGACTTTGCAGAGTACTGTACCATCTCTTTTGCCATATCCACATCGCGAATCTTGCTCTCTGATGCCTG
>CADBMH010000326.1 GCA_902795705.1 uncultured Lachnospiraceae bacterium
TGCTGAGATTGGTGATACCTTCACCCTGACCGGTTATGTAGATGGTGCTGAAGACATCAAGGTTTCTGCAACTGTAACAGTAGGTGCGGATAATAATGCAAAGATTACGAGTGCATCTGATGCAGCTGATAAAGGATTAAGAACATTACTTGGATATGACCGCTAATCCTTAATACAGTATTTATATGCTGTCGGATTATGAAAAATCTGTTCAATAAGATTAAGATATCCAAAAATCTTCTTGTCTCCCTCCCCTCCGGGGGAGGGGGATTTTTTTCTGAAAAACGAAAAGATTTTATGAGAGTTTTTTCTTACCGAGATAGGTTAGGATAGCAGTACTATTCATAAAGAATAATTGAAATGAAATGTCGATAATTAAAAGATACCGAAAAGAGAAGACGATAAATGAATATTTGAAAACATCGCCTGCGATGACATGCATATGCAATCCATCATAATATATAAATGTATATCTGTGCAGGCTTGAGATAGATTATTTTCAGAGGAAAGAGAGGTTATAATAATGCAACAAATTAAAAAAAATAAACGAGATAAAGCAAATTTTTTGTTAAAAAAGCTTTTTGTTTGGAAAGGGCAGATAAAGGCAGGACATGCTTCTGGCAGAATGATCCTGTCTACGGCTTTTCGTCCTGTTTTCTTTTTTATACTGTGTATTGCTGCGCTTGATTTCACTGCCTGTGGGAAAGATTCCGGACAAAAAGAGGTCCGGCCTTCTTTCGAAGCGTCATCGCAGGTGGAACAGCCGATGGCAAGCTTCGTGGAGGAAACCGGGGAACCTTTGGAGCTCACGGAGGAGGAGAAAAAGCTCGACCGCCTTTCGAAACAGAAATATCTGGGCACGGAACAGACGGTTGAGGTACTCGGTTTACAGACATACAAAAAGCTGAAAAGTGACCGTTACAAAGATAAAGCACCAAAAGGAAAGGTCTATTTAGTATTATTCCTAAAGCTGTGGAATGACGGAAAGGAAAAGTTCTACTTTAATCCGTACCAGCTTTCCGCAGAGGTAGATGGCAAAAAGATTGAGAACACGGCACTCTGGAACGAACCGGAGAACTATCCGACCGCATTTCAGAATGTGGAGGCAGGCAGTCGTGCGGCGGGCTTTGTGGCATGGACAGTACCAAAGGACTGGAAGAAGCTCCATGTCGAATACCAGGGCTTTGATCCGGGAAAAGAAGCGCTGATGAAGATGGATCTCACGACGGAAGAGCTCCTGACACCGGATGAGTATGATCCGAAGGTGTATGAATGATTTCATAAATATTCAACTGTGTGGGAGAATGTTTCCTCACACGTTTAGTCCGGCAATCCTACCAATTGGTGGACATGATTTTGTTTATATGACATGAAATCTTACTGCATTAAAAAAGAGCCGTGGGCTTTCCGGCTCTTTTTAATGTCTTTATTTTATTGACGTTCAAGTTTTACTGTGAGCAAAGTAGTTTTTATAAGTGAAGAAAATTCATTTTCAAGTAAGACCATCTGCTATTTCCAGTATTTCAGTACCATAGCTCTTGATGTACTTTCGTCTAATCTAAATGTAGTGATTACATTTTCCATAGCATCTGTAATGGAATATCCGACTTTCTGGCAGAGTGCTACAATCCCCTGAATGCCCTCTTCTCTTCCTTCTGCTCTCCCCTCTTCCTTGAAAAGCTCCATCGCTGTCTTTTCATCATATTCTGTTAAAAGCATTCCTTTTGTCTCCATTCCATTCCGGTCCGTGCAAAACAGGAAAAATATTTCCTCTTGGATTCCCCCACATAATATCTTACCAGTATATCTACAAATACTATTAATCTTATTATACCCGCCTTGCTTTTGAATAATTTCACCACAGATGATAAAAACCGCAATGATTATTTATATGCCGAAAAGATCGGCATGGGTGCCTGTACGGTCAAGTTTTAACTCCGTATCTGTCTGCTTGTAGATTAGGAGCCAGTCAGGCTCTATATGGCATTCTCTGTATCCGGAATAATCTCCACTCAATTTATGATCTTTATTCTTTATTGGCAGCGGTGTAGGAATGCGGAGGATATCAATCACCTGCTGTAATAGTGCCATTTTATAGCCGCACTTTACGCAGACCTTGAAATCCTTTTTGAATTTGACGGAATATCGTACATTGAGCATGGTTATCCCTCCATTAATTCATCGAATAAAGCCTCTGTACTACCGATAAACAGGGTGCCACCACCGCTTTCAAGTTCCTCTATTGAGGCTATGGTTTCGGCATTTGGTGTCTCATCTGGAACTGCTGCACCCTGCAGGTAGGTAACGACATAATACATTCTGCTTTCGGGTATCTGGTCTATGAGGTTTTTGGCAAGTTCCTTATAACTCATGGTAAACACTTCCTTTCCTGGTTATTGTATGCAGTTATGCACAAAATATTAATTGTTCTGCTATTCTGGAGTGTGATAGGCGGCAACAGTATATAGTGAATTGAGAACTGCTGCCAAGAGTCTCCGGATTCTGAATTTCGACAATAATGAACTCCATCCCGTTCAATACAGCATGATAAATATATGATTACTGACAACTTTTTGTTAATTATATCAAAAAACCCCCATTTTTGTACATATAATTTTTACCAAACTCCAAAACTTTTAAATTGCAAACAAAATATCCCTCTGCCAATGTGCTCCTGATACAGGTATCATTTCCCGGCTCTTTTACTGATAGCTATAATCTATTTACCATCGATTTGACTGTGAATGGAGCGGCTCCTTTATGATTGTTGTCAGTGGCGACCAGTACTTGCTTTTTTTATTTCTTTCACATATACTTAAAAGAAAAATACGATATCAAATTACCTGCATGGAATATGGAGATCAAAAATGTTCGCTAGATTTAAAAAAAATCAAAAACCATCGATTGATGAGTCAGAAATTGAATATACTACACATGCTATGCTTGAACTTTCCGACAAGGAACTTGAAGAATGCTCCGCATTGTACAGTTCCTCCTATGGTACCTATACCATAGACGATCCGAAGCATCCCGGACAGCAGATAAAAATGGGTATCAAACATTATAAAAGAGATTACTGCATACCCCATATTTATATTGCAAGAGCAAGGTGGAAGGGGAATTTGATCGGGCATGCCATTTATTTACGCAAAAAATGTGAAATAAAAGAAAGAACAGAACAGCGAAAGCATAATGGAATTGTGACATGGGTACTACAGTTAGTGGTGGATGAAGAATGCAGACAGCAGGGAATTGCAAGTATGCTCTTAAAATCAATCTGGGAATTTTCCGATGACTATGCATGGGGGCTGGCATCTGCAAATCCATGCACCATCAGGACTTTAGAGCGGGCAACCTTCCGAAAATGTAAGGCAAAGATTATTAAGGCGAATTTGAATAACATTAAGCAGTTAGGAAAAGATATTGCTTTTGTTGAAGCTGAAAGTTATTTTGTTACCAACAATTCTTCACAGATAAATACAAAATTTTATGCAGATAACAGCGATTTTAAAAAGGATGATTTGATAGAATCCCGATTGGGATATTTAAGAAAAGGCTATGAATGGCTGGCATTTACTTTTCAAACGCAGGAGATACAGAAAGAAGAATATGCTGCTTTCTTTGACCGTTTTGTTGAGTTTTCTGAAAAGAAATTGAAAGATGCTTATAATCGAATGAAGATTGATACACATGGCTGGGCAAAAGGGACAGTATCTGAGGTAGATACACTGATTCCCTATTTGGGAGAAGGGGAACTTCTTGATTTTGGATGTGGGACCGGAAGGCATGCGATCGAATTTGCCAAAAGAGGAAGAAAGGTAACCGGTGTTGACTTTGCGGATACACACATTAAAAATGCCATACAAATTGTTAAAGAACAGCATTTGGAATCATTATGTGAATTTCAAACCGGAGATGTCAGGATCATTGACTTGAAAAAGACATACCAAAATGTCATCTGCCTTTATGATGTGATCGGTTCCTTTCCGAACGAAGAAAGCAATCAAAAAATTATAATGAATATCCACAGACATTTAGAAAAAGGGGGAACCTTGGCAATCTCTGTCATGAATATGGAATTAACCGATCGTATTGTACCGGATGAACAAAAAATGTCATTAAAGAATAACCCCCGGCTGCTTCTTAAACTTCCTCCAAGCGATATCATGCAGTCTTCGGGAGACATTTTTGATAAAAAATATCTGCTGATTGATACAGACAGTGGTCTGGTCTATCGAAAAGAGCAGTTTGAAAAGGATAATGAACTTTCTGCAGAATATGTCATTCGTGATAAACGATATTACATGAAGGAAATCTGTACTCTGTTAGAAAAATGCGGATTTCGTATAAAGGAGAAAAGATATGTCAGAGCCGGTCATTTTTCTGAGAACTTAAATGCAACAGATCCACATGCAAAGGAAATTTTAGTTATAGCTGAGAAAAAGTAAATGTTACAGTTCACACATGCGTGTAAACTGTAACAGCACTAAGCCATTGAAAATCGCGCAAAGCGCGATGGGCTTAGTGCTTTATCGGCTGAA
>CADBMH010000327.1 GCA_902795705.1 uncultured Lachnospiraceae bacterium
AAAACCCCTCAACACCGTTTGCAAACAAAGGAAGAAATCCCACCTCATTAATCCAGTCTGTCAAAGCCTCCCAGCTTCGTATCCGATAAGGATTGTCCCAGCTTAAGCCTCTCATGATCCATTCCCCGTTTTCCACTGCCATCTGCATTCATCCTTTCCCTGCAAGAGTATTACTTTTGTCTTCGAAGGCAAAAGCTCAAAAAACTGCGTTGCCTTCGCGAATATTTTAACATATATTTAATCTCTTATAAAGCAAAAAAGAGGCGGCATTTTTCTGCCGTCTCTTTTTTGCTTCGCTGCACATATTTCTATGTGCATCAAGGGATTCACTGCTTCTGTTTTATCCCTCGATTGCAATATACTTCTTTTCCTCTACTGCAGGAGTCGGGTCCTTTTTCGGTACGGAAATCTTTAAGATACCGTCTTCAAATTTCGCCTTGACATCCTCCTCGGTCATCTGGTCACCTACATAGAAGCTTCTGCTGCAGTTTCCGTAATAGCGCTCCCTGCGAAGATATTTCTTTCCTTCGTCCTTATCCTCTTTCTCATGCTTAGTTTCCGCATTGATCGTCAGATAGCCGTCCTTTAACTCAGCTTTTACATCTTCCTTTTTATAACCCGGCAGATCAATGTCAATCTCATACGCTCCGTCAGTCTCTTTCACATCCGTCTTCATCACAGATGCTGTCGGACGGTTGAAATTCACGAAGTTGTGAACCGGTCTTGCAAAATCATCGAAAAAGTCATCAAATAAATTCTCTCCAAAAATACTAGGCATTAACATAAGTCATTCCTCCTTTTATTTTTGACAGCCTTTCGGCTTATCTGATTCCCCCGGTCTTCCGGGGGAGTTTTGCTGTTTCCTTGTTTCTGAAATATACTATACCACTTGTTAGCACTCTTGTCAAGCGAGTGCTAACAAAAAAATTGTGAAAATTTTGTGTCCTCGTTACCATTCCCTCTATATATTACTTTTTCCTATATTTTAAGAATTATTCCATAATACCGCATTGGTTACTGATTTTTGTTTGTCAGGGATGGATTTTGCTTAATTTTCGATAGACAGCGTGCCTTACCGGTATATGCCATTATATTTTTTACTACTTTCATACGAAAAGCTACGAAAGGCACCGTAAACAAATTGTTTATCGGTGTGACCTGCGTTTCTTTTGCTGCGACCATCTGCGATATTTTCACAGAGGTTTATTCCGTCAGCCTTCCACTGGATGATTCCTCTTTTTTAATCACTACAATCACATCCTATCTTTACTTTTTTTTGCGAAACGCCACCATTGTCATCTATCTGTTTTTTATCTTCGCGGTCACGCGCACCGGTTACCGGATCCGGACAAGACTTTCCAAATTTTTAATCCTGTTTCCGTACCTCTGCCTTGTCTGCGTTGTACTGCAAAATATCTTTACCGGCAATGTATTTGCAATCACCCGTGAAGCCGGATATGAACGGCGGGATCTTATTCTGGTTCTGTACATTATCTCTATCAGTTATGCACCGGTGGGAACCATATATCTTTCCTTGTGCAGAAGGTTTCTCGATACGGATAAATGGATTGCATTGATTTCTATGTACATATTTTCCTTTGTATCCATCTTTATCCAGTTCATATATCCGCAGATATTAGTAGAAATGTTTGCCACCTCCCTTGTATTCCTGCTGATTATTCTTCTCGTTCTTCGTCCGGAGGAGCTGACGGATTCGTTCGTAGGAATTCCAAGCTTTCGCGCCTATCTCGGCGAGGAATCCTATAATTCCTATATCATGGAAATTTCCGGGCAGATAGAACAGCTTGCAAAAAAGAAGCAGATTCCCTGTGAAATGTATTTCGAGCGTCCCGGAACCATCTACCTTGCACTGGACAATATAACCTTTAACCTGGAAAAATCGTTAAAGGTTCTGCTTCGGGAGATTCAGGAAAATACCATGGATTTTACAGATACAGGTGCCAGATTGGTTCCGAGGATCTGTGTCATCCGCTATCCGGAAGATTTAGACAGCTATGAGGATATCATTCATTTTGGTCATGAATTTTTCGGTCTGATCTCCTATGAACAATTCTTTTCCAAAGCCTCAGAAATCGTCACCTCAAAAAACTACGAGATTAAAAGTGATATGGACAGCATATTGAACCGCGCAATCAAAG
>CADBMH010000328.1 GCA_902795705.1 uncultured Lachnospiraceae bacterium
ACAAGCGGGGATGCCTGGTCTGTTCCTGATTCTCCAAAAGAACGCCTTCAGAATTATAACCGGCAGTTTCGTGAGCTTAAGCTTGAAGATTATCTGAGAACCTATACAGACCGTTCAGCGGAATGCCGTTATGAAATCCCGGATGAAAAACAGCTGGATGCCATTTTTGTCAGTATGAACAAGCTGACGAAAGAAT
This sequence comes from uncultured Lachnospiraceae bacterium, assembly GCA_902795705.1. GTDB lineage: Bacteria > Bacillota > Clostridia > Lachnospirales > Lachnospiraceae > Butyribacter. The sequence goes on from CADBMH010000328.1 coordinate 197, forward strand.
CCCGCGAGTTTAACTGCGGCTGCTGCGGCTATGAGAGCTGCACGCAGATGGCAACAGCAATCCATAACGGCTTTAATCATAAGGAAAACTGTATCTATTACGAAAAGGCAATGGTACATGAGCTTGAGATTGCAAAAGCCATCGCGGAGGAGGCAACACAGGCAAAAAGTGCCTTTCTTGCCAATATGTCCCATGAAATCCGGACACCGATCAATGCAATACTCGGTATGAATGAAATGATTCTTCGGGAATGTGAAGAGCAGAATATCCTTGCATATTCGGATACCATCCACAGTGCGGGAAATTCGCTTCTAGGAATTGTGAACAACATTCTTGATTTCTCTAAGATTGAAGCAGGAAAGCTTGATATCGTACCTGTGGATTATGACCTGTCCTCCGTGATAAACGATCTGGTAAATATGATTCAGGCAAAAGCAGATGAAAAGGGACTCCTGCTATCACTGGAATTTGACAGTAATATGCCGAAGTGCCTGAATGGTGATGAAATAAGGATTAAGCAGATTGTCACCAATCTCCTGACCAATGCCGTGAAGTATACAGAGCGGGGAATGATCACATTTCGTATCGGATACGAAAAGCTTTCCGAGGAGCCGGATTATGTGCTTTTAAATGTGACAGTTGAGGATACGGGCATCGGCATAAAAAAAGAAGATATGTCGAAGCTCTTTTCGGAATTTGAGCGCATTGAGGAAGAACGCAACCGGAATGTAGAGGGAACAGGCCTCGGTATGAACATAACCAAAGGACTCTTAGAGAAGATGGGTTCCAGGTTATGTGTCGAGAGCGAGTATGGCATGGGTTCTAAATTCGGTTTCTCTTTAAAACAGAAGGTTATAAAGTTGGAGCCGCTCGGTGATTATGTGACAGCTTATCAAACACTTGTCAGAGAACGCAGACATTATAAGGAAAAGTTTGTCGCACCGCAGGCAGAGGTTCTCGTCGTAGATGATAATTCCATGAATCTTATGGTCTTTAAAAGCCTGCTTACGCAGACCTGCGTCCGGATCGATATGGCAAATGACGGGTACGAGGCTCTGACACTTACCTATGATAAAAAATACGATATCATATTCTTAGACCACATGATGCCCGGCAAGGACGGAATCGAGACTCTGCATGAGATGCGTGCACAGGAAAAGAATCCGAATGTACATACACCGGTGATCTGTCTGACCGCAAATGCCATTTCAGGCGCAAGAGAAAAATTTATCTCGGAAGGCTTTGACGACTATCTGTCCAAACCGATCAATTCTTCGAAGCTTGAGGACATGCTGATTGCATATCTTCCTAAGGAGAAGATTGAACGAAAAACGATAGAAGAGGAAGAAAAAGAGGAACCGGCTCCGCAAAAGATTTCTTCCGATGCAGTTATCGCGGAATTTTATGCGGATTTACCGGATACAGCAAGTATAGAGGCACTGGAAAAGGGAATGCTCTATATCACACAGATCATCGAAGAGCGCGGCAATGAGCGGGGTGCGCTTTTACTTGGTAAGGATGCTTTTTCCTATATCTACCGTTTTGTCGTACGCTATATGAAGCGGTATAATATGGAAGCACTGAAAATGCTTTTTTCCCTGCATACGGAAACACTGGAAGAGAAGGAATTTAGTGTGGCAGTGGCACAGTTTGGGAGTGTGCTTCAAAAAACACTTCGAAAAAGCGATATCATACTGCAGAGCAGAAAAAATCAGTTTTTCCTGCTTCTTCCGGCACTTTTGACCAAGCATATTCCGAGCGTGACCGAACGCATCATGAAGGCATGGGAACAGACAGACTTCTATGAAAAAGTCAGGGTACAATATGTTGCAGAAAGTATCGGGCACGACTAAGGTGCTAAAAACATGCCTTAGTTCAGCCCTGCAATCCTTTTCACCCACGCAGTCACCTCAGGAAGTGCTTCTGTCACATCATCGTCATACACGGAAAGATTCTCAGAGCTTACCTGTGCCTTTGTATATTTTCCTGTGTCCTGAACCGCCGAACCAAAGCCGCTTCCCCCGTGTGTCACCAGAGAATAGACCGTCTTTCCGGTCAGATCATTTTTCTCCAAAAAGGTCTGTACCGGCATCGGAAGCGTCCCCCACCAGAGCGGATACACCAGAAGCACCGTATCATATTCTGAAAGCTCCGGGAAATCGTTTTCAAGCTCCGAAGGTGTATTCGCATCCATCTCCTTCTTTGCCTCACTGACCGTAGCACCATAGCCGGAGGAGTATTTTTTCTTTGTTTTGATTGCATAAGACGGATAACCGGCAGCGTTTTCGAGCATTTCCGCTAAAAGTTCACTGTTTCCGATCAGTGTTTCGTTTTCCTCCATCAGAGAGGCACTTGAAACTGCATCCACATTTTCTTTAAAATTCGTATTTCCTACTCTTGTAAAATAGATAATGATTCCCTTTTTCCCGTTCATGTCCACTTTTTCGGTCTTTGTTACCTGACTGCGGTTCACACTGACCGTCCGGTAATGCCTTCTGACATAGGTAAGTCCGCCAAACACGAAAAACAGAATACAAACGACCATCAGAACAACAGCTAAGATCACATATCTCTTTTTATGCTCCGTAAAATGCTTTTTCATTTTCCCTGCCATTCCTTTCAAACCTCCTGTAATGATTTTCTGTATCAGAAATGCTGCTGTAATCCCGAAGATCATGATTGCCGCATAGTCCAAAAAGAAGTACACCGGAAGCTCCGCATAGTCAAAAAACGCAAACATCGTACTGCCGGAAATATACCCTAAGAAATTCCTTTTGTTCAGCGCATAAATTCCATAAATACTGACCACACAAACCAGCAAAAGTAGAACCGCACGAAGGAGAGAAAATCCCCGCTTTTTCTCTTCCTGTTCTTTTAATTTATTCCCTATCCTTCCAAAGACACTGCCCATATGCAGTCCGATATGAAAGCTCATCAAAAGAAATCCCAGATAAGCCGCTGTCATATGAACCCTTCTGGCAAAAGACACACTGCCATGGAACGGCAGAAAGCGAAAGACATAACCGGACATCATGATTCCGGAAAACATCAAAAGAACGACATCCACCGTCAGACAAAGGTTCATGACCGTAAGGGAAATCCACCCCGCCGGGTATTTTCCCTTTCCAATCGTCAGATACCATTTCCTGTTCATCACATGATGACAGATAAACAGCACAAACATCGCCGTCCCGGTAATCTCATGCCACATCTGTCCGGTATAGTGATATGCCATTAAAAGAAACAGCAGTACCGTCATCAGAATGTCTATTCCCATTTTCATCTTTTTACTTTTCCTGTCACGCATTCGCTTTTCTCCTATTCCAGACATCCTATTCCTCCACAAAAGTAAACTGTCTGTTTTCATCCTGGTCGTCCTGTGCCGGCATGACCATCTTATCATAATCCGGATCAAATGTCTCCTTCTGTCTTACAGAAAAGACATCCGCATCTGTTTTTTCTCTGATTTCATCCACGATCACCAAAAGATTATTTTTCTCAACGCCATCCGGAGACTCTCCCGCCAAAGATGCAGAAGTAATCGCATCGGCATCCATTCCGCTTTTATCTCCCATATTTTCACTGTAATCATAATAAAGAACCAGCTTTTTTCCGTCAGAACTACTCTGTTCCTTTGCAGCACCGGTTCCCTGTGATGAATCATTTTTGCTTACAGAGCTTTCTTTCCCTGCATTTGTCCCACTGCTTTCTCCCTGACTGCCACAGCCGGTCAAAGAAAACACCAATACAAAAGTTAAAATTACTGCAATTTTTCTCTTTTCTGCCGCCTTTTCTCCAAAATAAACGGTTACAGGGTAACTATATGTAAAACTCTCCATTTCTGTAATACCTCCTGTCAATTATTCTATAGTCAACCAGCGAAACTCTCGATTTCTTAGATTATATTGTATATGTTGCACAAAATGCAGACACGGACTGTTAAAACAACATTGGTACTTACATGCTGTCTTTTAGCATGTTATGTACCACTATGTTGTTTTTCAAACGAGAGTGTGTCTGTGGCAGTATTTTGTGCAACATATATAACAAACAAAGATTAAATATGGGTTTCGCTGGTTGTCTAATTATCCTAACAAGGCAGGAGCAATCTGCCCCCGCCCCTAACTTCCTTATCCTTCAAACGGCAGATGCATGGTCGCATACTTTGCAACCTCCTCTGCACTTGCGTTATAGTACTTCTTTGTTCCGTCCAGCTTCGCGATCTCTGCCATCTCTTCTTCCGTAAGGGAGAAGTCAAAGATATCGCCGTTATCACGGATGTGATCCGGGTTCTTAGAGCCGGGGATTGTGATAAAGCTCATCTGAGTTGCCCAGCGAAGCACAACCTGTGCATTGCTCTTGCGATACTTGTCTGCAAGCTTCGTAAATACTTCTTCCTTCACAAGTCCCGGATCACCATGTCCCAGAGGATACCAGCCCATCAGAACCGTGCCGTATTCTTTCACTCTGTCACGCACATCCTTCTCTGTGCAGTAAGGATGTGCCTCTAACTGCATCACATGAGGCTTAACCTCAGATCCGCCTAAAAGCTTCTCAAGATCATCCCCATAGAAATTGGAAATGCCTAAGCTCTTTGCCTTTCCGTCTTTGTATGCCTTCTCGAGCTGCTTGTAGCCTGCCATATAATTTCCGGAAGGCTGGTGAATGAACAGAAGATCGACATAGTCCATATCCAGTCTCTTTAAGGTATTCTCAACAGCCGCGTCATTCTCGTAAAGCGTAGGCCAGAGCTTGGTAGAAATGAAAAGCTCCTCTCTCTTTACCAGTCCCTCGTCAATTGCCTTTTTGACCGCCTTACCGACCGATTCCTC
>CADBMH010000329.1 GCA_902795705.1 uncultured Lachnospiraceae bacterium
AGATGGTTATACTACAGTATATGCACCATCAATTAGTATATCGGCTCCGGTGACATATCCGGCGCTTTCGCTGCATAGCCAAATAATTGCACCACATAGCTCCTCAGGCTTTGCCATTCTATGCATAGGAAACAGTGGTTTCCATGCATCAAGAAGCTCTTGCGGAACAAAGGCTGGATCGATGGACATTGGAGTGGATACATATCCTGGACTAATACTGTTTACTCTTATATTGTTGTCAATCCATTCTATGGCGAGACTGCGAGTCATTTGAATAACTCCAGCTTTTGAAGCATTGTATGCAGCTTGCATTTGTGGGATGTTTACAATGTGACCTGACATAGATGCTATATTAATTATGTTCCCTGAAATGTGATTTTTAATCATTTGTCTTGCGGCTTCTTTGCAAACGATATATTCACCCGTTAAATTTACATCTATTACCTGACGCCATTCGTCAAGTGATGCTTCAAAAGCTGTTTTATGGTAGCAAACACCGGCATTATTAATAACGACATCAAGATGGCCGTATTTTTTAAAAATTTGATCTATGCCTTTTTTTACTTGATCTTCATCAGTAACATCTACACGAATGTCCAGAATGTTTCCGTTTTCTGACTCAACTAGCTGTTTGGTTTGAGATGCTCCAGAACGTGAAAAGATGGCTAAATCTGCACCAGCTCGAGAAAGTTGTAAGCATATTACCTGGCCTATTCCTCTGCCACCTCCTGTTACTAGCACTACTTTTCCTTTTAGCGAAAACATTTTTTCGAGAAATCCTTCTTGCATATTACTATGTCCCTCCTTATAATTTAAGTTATTGAGTAATTCACCGAGACATAGTTAACTTAATTAAGTTAACTATATAGGTTCAGTATACTTGTAAGAGTGGATAATATCAAGGGTAATTAGCGCACAAAAATACTGGGAAATTTGTATACAAATTGGAGAAAAAATGGGAGCGGTACGAAATAATAAGAAGAAAGTTCTGGAGTGTATTCAGAATCAAGGACCGATTAATAGAGCGGCAATAGCCAAAGATGTCGGAATTAGCCTTCCGGCTGTTATGAGTATCACGAACGAACTGGAAGCAAAAAAGATTATTCGTTCAGCAGGCTTTGTTTCTGAAGGGGTAGGCAAACATCCGGAATTATTAGAGATTCGCAGTGATTACTTTTATTATATTGGAGTAGATGTTGGTCGGCTTCATCTTCGAGGGACAGTGGTGGGACAAGATGGAAGGGAAATTACTAAGTACACGACAGAAACAAATCATGGGGAAAATCCTGAACAGTGTATTGAGGATATATGCTCTGTTATTCAGTATGTAGTAGAGAAGGCGGCTATAGATAATGGGAACATTGTTGGGGTATGTGTTGCGATGCCGGGATTGATTGAATTGGGCAGCGGAAAGGTGATCTTCTCACCAAATTTTGGATGGAAAAATGTTCCTCTTCAAGATATCCTGAATAAAAAATTGTCTCCTTATAAAGTGATTGTGCGCAATGCTAACAGGGCACAGGCGCGTTTTGAACTTCGGCCAGGTGCTGAATATGCAAATAAGAAAGTGACTGTGTTTTGCATTGGCCTCGGATATGGTATTGGGTCGGCAACTATTATTAACGGCAATATGTATTATGGCGCAAGCGGGACAAGCGGAGAAATAGGGCATATTACAGTTATGCCGAATGGTCCTATTTGTACGTGCGGAAATACAGGGTGCTTAGAGGCGCTTTCTTCCGGCGCTGCTATTGAAAAACAAGGGAAAAATATTGCCAGAATGAATCCTGATTCAATGCTCTGTCATATTGTTGATAACCATTTGGAAAAAATAGACGCAAAAGCCGTGTTCAGAGCTGCAGCGTTAAATGATGTTGAGTGCGTTCAAATAATTGATAATGCCGCAAAATATATTGGAATCGCACTTGCTGCTGCAATCAATATTCTTGATCCCGATATTATTTATGTTTGTGGTGGTCTTACAAAAAACGGATCAGACTTTTTAGAAAAGATAAAGAAGTATACAAGAGCACGCCAGATGAAATTTGCAGGAAGGCACGTAAAGATCATTCAAGGAAGCCAGGATGATTATAATGTTGCTAAAGGCGCAACTCTTATGATTCAGGATGAAGGAAACATGTTTGAAAAACTATCTTTTTTATATTGACAAGTAAAATTTTTGAAAGAGTATAGAGTTGTTTTTGAGGCCGGGTTATTTAACCTGGCTTTTTTAAGTATCTCAAAATATTTGGGCTGTTAGAAAAGCTTTAGGTGAAGTGACAGCAGAGAACTGGTTTTATTTATGCATATAGCACAATAGCACGAGAACTATTTTGTAATAAACGTGGAATGTTAAACAAGAAGTTGACGAGTAATAAGAAAAAGATTATGCTTACTATATAAGTTAAGTAAATTAAGTTAACGGACATAAGTAAAGGCGCGCGTTACATCCTTAATTACTTAATATACTTAACATATAAGCATTTGATAAAGCTGAATATAAGATATCGGCAAAAAATTGATGTTAAGAGGAGTGTAAAAAAATATGAATTCCAAAAATGAAAAGAAAAGTTTTCGAATAATAATGCGAGATTTCTTTTTACAAAGTTATTCAAGCTCGATCGTGGCCATTATTTTATTGGTTCTTATTTTCAGCATAGGGACAGATTCGTTTTTAACACAATATAATCTTTATAATTTGTCCAGGACAGCTGCTGTTTATGGCTTTATCGCTGGAGCACAGCTAATGGTAGCTGTAATCGGGGGCATGAATTTGGCTGTGGGGTCGGTTGGAGCCTTGTCGTGTGTTGTTCTAGGCATTTCCCTTCAGAATTTAGGGCTTCCCATTCCAATTGCTATCATAATAACTTTGGCTGTTGGTGCTATATGTGGATATATAAATGGATTTCTTACAGTTAAGTTAAGACTGTCTGGATTCATTATCACATTAGCCATGTCATTTATATATGATGGAATTGCACTTGGCGTTTCACATGGATACCCTTATCAGATTCCGGACGCTTTTGCAAGCCTTGGAAGGGCAAAACTTGGTATAACATCAGGACTTTTTATTATGATGCTGGTTTTTGTTATTGCATTGGCAATTTTCTTCAAAAATACAAAATTTGGACGGGATATTCTTGCAACCGGAGGAAATCAACAAGCTGCCAAATTGTCAGGCATTCGAACAAATGCAATTACGATTTCATGTAATGTTCTTTCATGCATAATTGCATCATTAGCTGCTATTCTTTGGTGTTCAAGAACAGCATCGGCTACTTCTTCTACGGGAGAGGATTGGATGCTGTATTCGTTTGCTGTGTGCGCCATCGGAGGAATCAGCTTGAGCGGAGGGAACTTTACTGGGATAGGCTTTTTCTGCGGGGCTTGGATTCTAACAATGATTCGTAATGGCTTAACAATGCTTAATGTGGATGTTTACTTCGAACAGGCTTTTCTTGGCGCAATTATCCTTCTGGCAGTATCAGTTGAAGCAATTCGCACGCGTGTGGCAGAAAAAATAAAGTGAAAAAGTGAAACGAGATAAGAATAAGATCAAAGGTTAGCCAAACTATTTATTATGTTATGGAGGATTAAAAATGAAAAAGAAAACAATTATTTCTAGTTTACTCATTGGGGCAATAACGGCATCAATTTTGGCTGGATGTGGTTCCGGTACAGATAGTGCCAATATGACATCTGCAACATCATCTTCTTCCGGTAATACAACTACTGCATCAAATGTTCAGGAGGCGTCATCTGAGTCGGTAGAATCATCTAGTGCAGCAACAAAAGTGTTAGTGGATACAAAAAATATTGAAGGCTTTAGCTATTCTATTGCTGGGGAACCATCGGAATATAAAATCTATTGTTATTGGCCTGCGCCAGATACATTTTTTGACAGCTATGTATTAGAGGGGCTAAAAGCGTTTGAAGAGGACTACGGAGTTACTATTGATTATGGGATTGGAACCGAATGGACACAGGATGTTGAAAATCAGATGGTAGAAGCAAAACTGGCTGAAGGATATAACTTATTTTATATTTTTGGTGCGGATACTACTGGGGCTAATTCGCTGTATAAAGAGATTTATGATAATGGTGGATACGCAATAAATTATGCAGGGCTGATGAATGATCCACAGCAGTCAGGGGCAACATTGGCTTCAGATGTTTATAATCAGGCGTATAACTCAACTAAGAAATTAATTGATTTAATGGGAGGGAAAGGTGAAATTATTGATGCTCTTGAGAATCTGAATGATATTAATACGCAGAAAAGGCAGCAGGGAGTAGAAGATGCTGTCGCAGAGAACCCAGATGTTTCAATTGCACAGACTATTGGAGACATTTCTACCGCGGATGCTGGATATGAAAAGATAAGCGATGCAATTGCTGCAAATGCTGGTGTTACTGGCGTTATCACTACTGGAGGAACGGCATCAATCGGATTAGCAAATGCAATGAAGGATTATTATGCAACTAATCCCAATGCGGAACATATATATGCTGCGTCAATGGATCAGTCCGATGAAGTAATGGCAGGTATAGATGGCGGATATATCGATTATACAGTTGCTCAGAACGGTTGGGCTATGGGATATGTATCTCCATTATTACTGTGTATGATGAAAGATGGATATACTCCAAATGAGTTTGGGGAATTCATTGATACAGGGTATATTTTTATTGACAAAACAAATATGGATACTTGGCAGACAGATATTGAAAAGGCTGCGACAGAATTAATAGGGAAATTGCAGAGCGATTGGGTGACAAAGAGTTGATTTTTGAATAAAAGCATTCTTATTTTTGCTGAAAGTGATCGTATGTTTGGCTAACTGAACGATTAAATTGATAGTGTACCAGTGTATATTCAATATACGCTGGTACCGTAAGTATAATTTTTTCAGTAAGCATCCTGTCAGAGCATGAAAATAATATATAAATCAGATCCCTTTTGCAATTGGGAAAAATGATTAAAGAAAGGAAATTTATGCTTGAACTGAAAAAAATCACAAAAACTTTTCCTGGTGTTAAAGCTCTTTCTGAGGTGTCAGTAAATTTTATAGAGGGTGAAATCCATGCTATTCTTGGAGAAAATGGTGCTGGAAAAAGTACATTGATGAAGATAATATGTGGTATCTATCAAGCAACCAGTGGACAAGTCGTTTTAGATGGCGAAGAGCTTCATCTTCATAATTATAATGATGCGGTAAAACATCATATCAGTATTGTGAATCAGGAAATAAATTTAATTCCTGAAGCAAGTATTGCAGAAAATATTTGCCTCGATAAATTGTCTCGATTTACTAAGGCCGGATTTGTTGATTGGAATAAGGTGAATAAAACGGCCCAGAAGTATATGGATATGGTTGGACTAAAAATAAACCCAACCATAAAAGTGCGTCATTTGAGCGCAGCACATAAGCAACAAATACAGATTGCAAAGGCGTTGAGTACCGAAGCAAAAGTACTGATGCTAGACGAACCTACATCTTCACTGACGCAATATGAGGCTGATATCCTTTTTGACATTATGAGAGATTTAAAAAAGAAGGGTATCATTATGATATTCGTGTCACACAAATTAGACGAGGTTATGGAAATTTCTGATAAGGTCACAGTTTTCCGCGATGGGTGTCTGGTCGGAACGGAATTGACAAAAGATATTGATCAAAAAAAAATAGTAAGAATGATGATTGGCCGAGAATTTAATATGGATTATAAAGGACGGCTAGATGCAGATAATCATTCTGTTGCATTTAAAGCTGAAGGGATTAGCTCTAATGTGTATGGGTTTCATGATTTGGGATTTGAAGTAAGAAAGGGAGAAATACTTGGCTTTTATGGCCTTGTTGGCTCCGGACGAACAGAGTTGATACGCACAACCCTGGGGATAGATCCTAAATCAGCTGGTAAAACATATTTGAATGGTGAAGAAATAAAACTTTCAAGTTTTTCTAAAGCTCTCCATAAATATAGAATTGGCTATGTTACTGAAAATAGAAAAGAAGAAGGGCTGTTTCTGGATAATTCGATTTCAATGAACGTGAGCATGAATTCATTGGATAAATTTTATGTTTCGACACGAATTCCTTTTATTCTAACGAGAAGAGAAAAGGAAAATTCCAAGAAATATGTAGATGAGTTGGAGATAAAAGCCCCGAAAATAACAACGAAGGCTGGAAGTCTGTCTGGAGGAAACCAGCAAAAGGTAAGTATTGCGAAATGGCTGTCGGCACAGTGTGATGTAATTATTTTTGATGAACCGACGGTGGGTGTTGATATTGGAGCGAAATCATATATTCACGATTTAATATGGAATCTAGCAAAAAAGCAGCAGAAGGCTGTGATTTTAATTTCCTCAGATATGAATGAAATTATTGCTTTATCAAGGAGAATGCTTATTTTTAAGGACAATAAAATTGTTGCAGAATTGAAGGGAGAAGATTTTTTTGCGCAGTCGGCGAAGATGATTTCAGAAAAAATAGGGGAGTTTTTCGTTTGATTATTTGGAGAAAACGATGAGAAGATTTGGACAAGTTGTAAAAGTTAAAGAAGAAAAATATAAAGAATATAAATTCCTTCACGATAATATTTGGCCCGAAATTGTGAACGCAATCTATGATGCAAATGTAAGGAACTTTAATATCTTTTACAGAGACGGATATTTGTTTAAATATTTTGAATATGTAGGTGATGATTTTGATGCGGATATGAAAAGATTAGCTGAGAATCCCAAAAATATCGAGTGGCTAAGTCACACAGACCCATGTCAAGAAGCAGTTGCTACAGCAGAACCTGGACAACTGTGGGCACCCATGGATTTATTAATCCATTTTTAGATTTTTTGGAGGAGAACAATGAAGAGATCAGAAATTAATAAAGAAATCAAATGGGCGATAGAACTTCTGGAAGAAAATAATATTAAACTTCCAAGGTTTGCATATTGGTCAGTAGATGAGTGGAGGAAAAATAAAAATAAGGTTAATACTATTAGAAAAGTGATGTCTGGATGGGACATCACTGACTATGGGACTGGGCGTTATCATGAAATAGGCTGTGTCCTTTTTACAGTAAGAAACGGTAATTTATATGAACCATCGATAGGATGCCCATATTGTGAGAAGTACTTATTGTTTAAAGAAGGGCAGAGACTTCCTGTACATTATCATGTTTTAAAAACGGAAGACATTATTAATCGCGCTGGTGGTGGCGATATGGAGGTTACTCTGTATAATATGAAACCGGATGGAACGGTAGATAAAGACAGTGATGTCATTTACTATAGTGACGGTGTAAAAGAAGTTGCCAAAGCAGGAACCCCTTTTATTATTACAACAGGAAATAGTATTACGCTTACACCTAAGATATTTCATACATTTGGGACAAAGGCAGGGACAGGCTCATTAATATGCGGAGAAGTATCAAAAGTAAACGATGATAATACTGATAATTATTGGGCTGAGCCAACAGCAAGATTTGCAGATATTGAAGAGGATGAACCTATTTTATATCCCCTTTGCAATGAATTGGATAAAGTATTGGATGAATAATCACTATTTCTCGAGGTGGCGGAGGCTTATTTATGAATAAATTGGGTATTTTTGTGAATTTTTGGGAGAAAAACTGGAAATGTGATTTAAGAAAGTACATTTGTAAAGCTAGTCAAATTGGGTATGATATTTTGGAGTTTCAGGCACAGGCTTTATTAGATTTGACTCATGCCCAGATGGATGAATTAAAAAAAATGGCCTTAGATAAGAATATTGAGTTGACATATAGTCTTGGGTTGGCCAAAGAATATGATGTGTCAAGTAGTGATGAAATGACACGCATTAGAGGGATTGAATACTTAAAAAATATTGTTGAACGTGTCGGGTATATGGATGGGCGTATTATTTCAGGTGTGAGTTATGCCGGATGGGGATGCGTGCCAAGAGATGATTTAAGTGGAGACAAAGCGCAACTGGTTGAAAATTCTGTTAACTCAATGAAACAGATTGCGGCTACAGCGCAGAATTATAACGTTACTTATTGCGTGGAGGTTGTAAATAGGTATGAAGGCTGTATATTAAACACAGCTGATGAGGCTGTTAAATATGTTGAAAGGGTTGATATGCCTAATGTTGGAATTTTATTAGATACATATCATATGAATATTGAAGAAAACAGTTTTTCAAATGCCATTCATATTGCTGCTCCATATCTAAGAGGAGTTCATTTTGGAGATAA
>CADBMH010000330.1 GCA_902795705.1 uncultured Lachnospiraceae bacterium
CGCAGGAATGAGGTAGCGTATGGGAGATGTATTTTCAGGAATGAATATCAGTACAACCGGAATGACTGCCCAGAGGACAAGGCTGGATATCATTGCGGAGAATATTGCCAATGTCAACTCTACAAGAGACAAGGACGGCAATATATATAAAAGAAAGTCTGTAATCTTTCAGGAGAAGGATTATCCGTCTTTTCATGAGACACTGCTCGGTACTGCGGGAGCGGTCGGAAAAGGCGTGAAGATTACGGAGATCATTGAAGATGAGGAAACAGAGGGAAGACTTGTGTATGATCCGACTCATCCGGATGCGAATGAAGAGGGCTATGTGATGTATCCGAATGTCAATACCGTTACGGAGATGACGGACATGATTGATGCGAGCAGATCCTATGAAGCGAATGTGACCGCATTTAATGCCTCAAAGAATATGCAGTTAAAGGCATTGGAGATTGGTAAATAATACATTTGCTTTCTATGCGGATTTTCGATAAGATGAATATGAAAAAGAAAAAAAACGGGAGGCAGTTATGGCTATTTCAAATGTAACGGACATTGATATCAATTCCTTGTTTCAGGCGCCGACGATCGTATCCCCTTTGGTGGACAAGTCTGACAGTGTACTGCTTAGTGAGGCAGAGGAGAGCAAGACTCCTTTTGATACGATATTTGATTCTGCTGTTCGGTTGATCAGCGAGACGAACGCATACAGCAATGCGGCTGAGGTAGAAGAAATGAAGTTTGCAATGGGGGAGACAGACAGTATCCATGATGTGCAGATTGCACAGCAGAAGGCAAACATTTCCCTTCAATATACCGTAGCAGTGAGGGATGCATTGGTTTCAGCGTATAAAGAACTGATGAACATGCAGTTCTAATCAAAATACATATATCGTTAGAGGAGTAGAGTAGGCTATGCAAGAGAGATTAAAGGAAATTCCTACAAGAATTATAGAATTCTGGAAAAAATATTCCAGCAGACAGAAAACAATCATCATTGTGGTTTTATGTATTGTGTTGTTTGCAATCGGTCTGACGGCATATCTGGTTTCCAGACCGACATGGGTTCAGTTTCAGGTCTATAATAATGTAGATGATGCAAATGCGATGGCAAAAGCATTGTCGGAAGCAGGAATTACATATGACACATCGGACAATGGCTTGACATTGTATGTTCATAAAAGCGATATGACAAGAGCGTTATACGCAATGAGTGATAGCGGTCTTACAGATAAGGGATATACATGGGATCAGGCGTTTGACAATTCTATGTCTACGACAGAAAAGGAAAAAACGCAAAAGAGGATATTAGCGTTACAGAGTTCCATTGCAAAGAGTCTGACCGGTTATTCTTTTATCAGTGATGCAGATGTATTCATTGATGTTCCGGAGACTACGTATAGTGTGTTAGATGAAGCAGATGATACTTCTGTTACGGCAAAGCTGACGTTGAAAAAGGCGAAGGAAAAGGAAGTGACAGAGGAAACTGCGACGGCGCTTGCAAGCTGGCTCGCAGGAGCAGTCGGAACCGATCCGGAGCATGTTATCATCAATGATTCCGAAGGTAACAGTCTGTTTAACGGTGCAATCAATGATACCTTGGGCGGAGCTTTGACCGGAGGAGTACAGGAATATGCAGAAAAGCTCAGGAATACGATGGCGAGCAATGTTACCAGTGTGATGTTAAAGACCGGATATGATGATATCACGGTAGGAACGCAGGGAATCCGTTTTAACAGCAGTAAGTTAGAGCGTCTGACAAAGACCTACTCTGTGCCGGAGGGAAGAGAATACGGTTATCCGACGAATTTTTATACGTATAAATCCGAAGGCGGAAGCGGTTCCGGTGGAGAGCCGGGAACTGCCTCTAATGATGATGATACAGATATTGTTTTTTCATATGGCAACAGTAAAAGAAGTTTGGAAATTCAGAAGCTTACCAATCTTTTAACGAACGAAACGATCGAAAATATCAAGCAGGAGACACCGACGGTAGAGTATGATGAATCATCGCTTTCCGTGGTGGCTCTCAGATATCATGTCTATGATGAAGAAACCTTAGAGGCAGACGGAACTCTGGATGATATGACATTTGAGGAGTTTATTGCGGCAAATAATGAGAGGACGGCGATTACCGTATCGGATGAAGAGATTACACTGATCTCACAGACGACAGGAATTGCCGAAGACCGTATTTCCGTAATGGCTTATGAGGTTCCGAAGTTTGTGGAAAAAGCAGATACCGGCAGGGGACTTGCGGATTATCTGATGCTGATACTTGCAGCACTGATCATTGCGCTTTTGATCTTCGTAGTGATCCGTGGAACGGCACCGGTCAAGGTAGAAGAGGAAGAGCCGGAGCTTTCGGTAGAACAGCTTCTTGCGACAACAAAAGAGAACCAGTCTTTGGAGGATATTGAGTTTAGTGATAAATCAGAGACCAGAAGGATGATTGAGAAGTTTGTGGACGAGAATCCGGAGGCGGTAGCCCAACTGCTCCGCAACTGGTTGAATGATGGTTGGGATATGTAGAAAAGGTTATATAAACAGGAAGGGGAGTGTGCAAGATGGCTTCAAAAGCTTCAACAGATGAGATTAGCGGAGTACAGAAAGCGGCAATCTTACTTATTGCTTTAGGACCTGAGAAATCTTCAAATGTGTTTAAACATTTGAAGGAGGAAGAGATAGAGCAGCTTACACTGGAAATCGCCAATACGCGAAGTGTTTCGCCGGCGATGAAAGATGCCGTGTTAGATGAATTTTATGAGGTATGTCTGGCACAGCAGTATATTGCAGAGGGTGGTATTACCTATGCGAAGGATCTGTTGGAAAAATCTCTTGGTTCCGAGCGTGCAAAGGATGTGATCGGCAAGCTGACCGCTTCCCTGCAGGTTCGTCCGTTTGAGTTTGTCAGAAAAACCGATGCATCTCAGCTTTTGAACTTTATCCAGGATGAGCATCCGCAGACGATAGCCCTTATCCTGTCCTATCTGCCGGCAGCACAGTCCTCACTGATCATTTCCGGACTTTCTCCGGACAAACAGACGGATGTTGCAAAGCGTATTGCATTGATGGACAGAACATCCCCGGATGTGATAAAAGAGGTGGAAAAGGTATTGGAACAGAAGCTGGCTTCCCTGGTAAATCAGGATTACACGATCGTCGGCGGTGTCGATTCTATCGTCGATATTTTGAATACCGTAGACCGTGGTACAGAAAAGCATATCATGGAGAGTCTGGAAATCGAAGATCCGGAGCTTGCAGACGAGATCCGCAAAAAGATGTTCGTATTCGAGGATATCCTGTCGCTCGACGACCGTTCTGTACAGCGTGTGCTTCGTGATGTAGATAATAATGAGCTTGCTGTGGCGCTTAAGGGTGCGAATGAAGATGTACAGAATCTGATCTTCAGCAACCTTTCTTCCCGTCTGGCTACGATGATCAAGGAAGATATGGACTTCATGGGACCTGTCCGTATGAAGGATGTCGAGGAAGCACAGCAGAAGATTGTTAATATTATCCGTAAGTTAGAGGATTCTGCAGAGATTATTATTTCCAGAGGTGGAGGTGACGAGATCGTTGTCTAATTTGATAAAATCCGTCTATTTTAATGTAGATCCATCTCAGATAAGGACGATCGATTCCGATCAGAGGGTGGAGGAATATATTCCGAATATATATAATCAGCCGAAGGCGAAGGACGCCTATGAGTTTCCGTCCTTTGATGATGAGGACGGGGAGGGGTTTGAAGGCGGTCTTTCCGTGATATCCATGGATGATGTCGTGAACGAAGAAAGAGAACGTCTTTCCGCAGAAATGCAGGAGGAAAGAAACGGGATTCTTTCCGAAGCGCGAGAGGAAGCGGAAGCAATTCTTGCAAAAGCAAGAGAAGATGCAGCAGTTATCCTAGAAGCAGCAAAAACGGAAGGATTTCAAAAGGGAACCGAGGAAGCAAGGGTACAGATGAGTCTGGAGCTTGAGAAAATGCGGGAAGAGCTTCAGAATGATTACGAAGAAAAGCTCACCGAGTTAGATCTTCAGGAGAAGAATTTAGAGCCTGCTTTTGCTGACCTGGTGGTGTCTCTGGTAAAGAAGATTACCGGAGTTTTGTGTGAGGATAAAAGAGAGATTATTTTATATCTGATCGGAAGCGCGATGAAGAACATGGAAAAGACTTCGTCGATTACGATTCGTGTATCGAAGAGGGATATCTCCATTGTATCTGCAAAAAAGAGTACATTAAAAATGTTAGCTAAGGATGTTTCAAGCTTTGATATTTTAGAGGATGCGAGCCTTACTGAAAATCAATGCATCATCGAAACAGACAATAAGATCATAGACTGCAGCCTGGATGCAGAGCTTCAGAATTTGGAAGAGCATATCAAACTATTAGTATATTAAAGCATGGGAGTGTATTTTTATGTTGGATATCGATTTATCAAAATATAACATGCTCTTGGAAAATTCCTATGAAAAAAGGTTAGGGAAGGTAGCAAAGGTAGTCGGGCTGACGATCGAGTCGATCGGACCGAATGCCAAGCTGAATGATTTATGTCATATTTTTGTGAAAGGAACAAACCAGGTCATCAACGCTGAAGTAGTTGGATTCCGTGATGACAGGGTTCTTTTAATGCCGTATGATCAGACAGAGGGTGTTGGACTTGGGAGCCGTGTAGAAAATACAAATGCACCATTAAAGGTACATGTAGGTGATGAGCTTTTGGGAAAGGCGCTGGACGGTCTTGGTAATCCGATCGATCATACGGAGCTTTCGAATCTGCCCGGGTATTCGGTAGAGGCAGAACCGCCGGATCCGCTTGCCAGAGAAATTATTGATGAGGTTTTACCGCTTGGAGTAAAAGCAGTCGATGGACTGATCACGGTCGGTAAGGGACAGCGAATCGGTATTTTTGCAGGATCGGGTGTCGGAAAGAGTACCCTGCTTGGTATGTTTGCAAGAAATACAAAGGCAGACATTAATGTGATCGCGCTGATCGGCGAGCGAGGCAGAGAGGTCAGGGAGTTTATTGAGCGCGATCTGGGACCGGAGGGAATGGCAAGGTCTGTCGTAGTCGTGGCAACCTCTGATAAGCCGGCGCTGATCCGTAATAAGGCAGCAAAGGCGGCGACGGCGATTGCAGAATATTTCAGAGATCAGGGAAAAGACGTGCTTTTAATGATGGATTCCCTGACGCGTTTTTCGATGGCACAGAGAGAGATCGGACTTGCATCCGGTGAGCCGCCGGTATCAAGGGGATATCCGCCGAGTGTATATTCAGAGATGCCAAAGCTTTTAGAGCGTGCCGGGAGATCGGACAAAGGCTCGATCACAGGCTTATATACGGTTCTTGTCGATGGTGATGATATGAATGAGCCGATTGCGGATACAGCAAGAAGTATTTTGGACGGACATATTGTACTAGACAGAAAAATTGCGCATAAGAATCATTATCCGGCGATTGACGTATTGCAGAGCATTTCCCGTGTTATGAGCAGTATTGCCACAAAAGAACATAAACAATACGCGGGAATGTTAAGAAATGTTCTTGCGACCTATGGCGAGGCAGAGGATCTGGTAAATATCGGTGCATATAAGCCCGGTTCCAATAAAGAAATTGATTTTGCATTGTCAAAAATTGACGCGGTGAATGATTACCTGATGCAGGATGTTTATGAAAAATATGATTTTCCGCAGGAGACAGAGCAGTTAATGTCGATCTTTCAGGAGGATTCTCCGGAAGAACAGGCAATGTAGGTTAGGAATAACACTGTGAATAAGTAAAAATGAATTGGTGTGGAGTGTTCTATGGCAAAATTCAGATTTAAAATGGAAAGCATTCTGTCAATCAAGGAGAAAATGGAGTCTCAGGCGAAGGCAGAATATGGAATGGAGCTTGTCAGACTCAGAGAAGAGGAAGAAAGGTTAGAGGCTCTGAATGAAAGAAGGCTTGACTATCAGATGCAGCTTACGGCTGCAGTGGGGAGCCGGCTGTTTATCCGCAAGATCAAGGATCTGGAAAATGCCGTAGAGAATATTAAATATAATATGCAGCTTCAGCGAATTGTGATCAGACAGCAGGAGCAGCGTGTAGAAGCCGCCCGTCAGAAGATGGATGAGGCGATGAAAGAGAGAAAAACCTATGAAAAGCTAAAAGAGAAAGCGTTTGAGGAGTTTTTATTAGAACTGGATGCGAGTGAACGAAAAGAGGTTGACGAGCTGGTCAGCTTCCGATATCAAAACGCTTCGGAAAGTGAGGATTAAAAGGAATGGCAAAGAAAAAAGAGAGTGCAGATCTGATTTCTACGGAACAGGAAAGCGGAGGGAGTAAAGCGGTTACTGCTCTTATCGTAGTGATCATCGTATTGATCTGGTTGGCGGTATTTGCTTTCCTGATTAAGTTAGATGTCGGCGGAATCGGAAGTAATGTATTATATCCTGTATTAAAGGATGTGCCGGTTGTCAATAAGATTCTGCCGGAGGCATCTGAGGAGCGACAGGCAGAAGAGGGAAATTATAAATATAATACATTGAAA
>CADBMH010000331.1 GCA_902795705.1 uncultured Lachnospiraceae bacterium
GAGCTTGGTATCACGATTTTTCATCGGTCAAACAGAGGGATCCGTATCACAAAAGAGGGAGAAGATTTTGTGCGCTATGCAAACAATATTTTACAGCAGGTACAGGCGCTGGAGGAAAAATATGTTGGAGCAGAGAAGCAGAAACAGCATTTTACCGTTGTCATGCATCACTCTACATTTGCGGCAAGGGCATTTGCTGATGTAGTCAGGGAATTCGGATTTTCAGATTATGAATATGCGATATATGAGACAGAGACGAAAAGAGTATTAGATCAGGTAAGCCAGGGGAAAAGTGAGCTTGGGATTTTGTATATCAGTACTTTTAATCAGGATTATTATGAAAAGGTTTTTAAGGAAAAGGATCTGGAATATCATACGATTGCAGAGTATGATGTTTATGCATATGTAAGAGAGAAGCATCCTCTTGCAGGTGAGTCTGAGATTGAATTGTCCCAGTTGGAAAAATATCCCTGTCTTGTATTTGATCAGGATGAAAACAGTAGCTTTTATTTTTACGAAGAAATTATCAGCACCTATGAATATAAAAATATTATCCGGACCAGTGACAGGGCGACGACGATTGATCTTTTACAGGAGTTAGACGGTTACTCTGTCGGAATCGGCATGGCAAATGGGGAAAAGACGGTCAATGGAATTACTGCAGTCAGGATAAAGACAGATGAAAAAATATCTGTCATTTATCTGAACAGGAAAGGGAGTACATTATCTGATATTGCACAGCAGTTTTTGGAACACTTTGCAAAGTAGCCGCTTTTTTGTCAGATAAAATACTGATCCTGCGGAATGATGCGTTCCAAAAATTTCTTTGTCCTTTCTTCTTTCGGATAGTAGAAGACATCTCGTGGAGTTCCGCTTTCCACGACAACACCACCGTCCATAAATACGACCTTGGAAGCGACCTCCTGTGCGAAGGACATTTCGTGGGTGACTACGATCATTGTGATGCCTTTTTTTGCTACCTTTTTGATAACACCCAGTATTTCACCGACTAATTCCGGATCAAGTGCGGAGGTTGGCTCATCGAAAAGAATGACATCCGGATCAAGTGCAACAGCTCTGGCAATTCCGATTCGCTGCTGCTGCCCGCCGGAAAGCTTGGAAGGGTAGTAATCTCTTTTATCAGACATACCTACCCAGTCTAAAACCTCCTCTGCTTTTGCGATTGCTTCGGCCTTTGGGATTTTTCTGGCAGTGATCAGACCTTCCGTGATATTCTGGATTGCTGTCTTGTTCTGGAACAGACCGTAATTTTGAAAGACAAAGGCGGTTCTTTTTCGAATTTGCAATTTTTCCTTTGAGGATGCTGTATGAAGGTCTGCTGTCTGGTCTTCGATGGTAAGTGTTCCTTCATCTGCACGCTCTAAAAAGTTGATGCAGCGCAGGAGAGTGGTCTTTCCTGAACCGGAAGGACCAAGGATTACGACGACATCACCTG
This sequence comes from uncultured Lachnospiraceae bacterium, assembly GCA_902795705.1. Classification (GTDB taxonomy): domain Bacteria; phylum Bacillota; class Clostridia; order Lachnospirales; family Lachnospiraceae; genus Butyribacter. The sequence goes on from CADBMH010000331.1 coordinate 1,457, forward strand.
TGTCTACTTTTAATGAAACATCTTTCAGGACTTCGTGTTTTCCAAAGCTTTTTTTGACATTTTTTATTTCAATCATGATTTGCCTCCATTTTTAATATGATTAATATTGTTTTTGTGTTTTCTCGACTACAGACAGCAGTGTTTCAATCAAAAGGGTAAAGAACCAATAGATCAGTGCAGCTGCCAGGTAACCTTCGACATAGCTGAAGGTTCTGAAGCATGGAATCAGGGAGGCATTGGTTACCTCTAAAATTCCGATCGCCATAACAAAGGAGGTTCCTTTGATGATACCTACCAGATTATTGATCAGTCCCGGAATCGCTACGGGGATGATCTGCGGCAGAATGATTCTTGTAAAGGTTTGAAATTTAGTAAGTCCGATAGAATACCCTGCTTCAAACTGCAGTTTTTCCACAGAGTTCAGCGCACCGCGTAAGGTTTCGGACATGCTTGTGATTGCGCCTAAGGATAGTGCAAAGTACCCTACAATGATATTATTTGCTTCTCTGACTTCAATTCCCAAATGAAAAAACTGAATGATGGGACCGATATAAAATGAAAACAGCAGGTTATAGATCAGAAGTGCTACCATCATCGGAAATCCCTGATATATTGTAACAAAAACAGTTAAAATTTTTGAGATGACAGGGACTTTGTAATATCGGAGTACGGCGATCAAAAGACCAAACAGGATTCCGAACACTACCGCCGTAAAGGTCAGTTTTGCCGTTACAGGAAGATAGGAGAGACCGGATTTTAATGATTCGATAAAGTTGTTCAATGTAAAACCCATCATTTAATTGTTCACCCCTTCCCGTCCAAATGAAAATTTCTTTTCTAAAAGATAGAATCCAAGGCGTAAAAGCATACTGATTACGATATAGACAAAAGCGACATAGAGATAGGTCTCTAATAAATGTCCGGATGCACTTCCGAGTGTATTCGCTCTGCCCAGAAAATCGACAACACCTAAAGTAAATGCAATAGAGGTAAGGTGAAAGCAGCTTACCGCTTCAGCACCGTAGGCAGGAAGCGCAGTAAGAAGTGCCTGCGGAAGTATGATACGGAAAAATGTCTGGCTCCATGTCAGACCGATGGAATAGCCCGCTTCCGTCTGCTCCTTAGGAACTGCCAGAATAGCTGCCCGAAATTCTTCTCCTAAAAATGCACCATAATTCAGGATAAAAGTGATTTCTACAAATACCAGCTTATCCAAGCCGTTGATATCAATTCCGAAATTATTTAACAGGAGCGGAAGTCCATAGTAAATCACCATCATCTGAATCAACATAGAAGTTCCTCTCATAAAAGAAATGTAAACAGAGAGCAACTGATGCAGTATGGGGATTTTATTCAGTAGCAGAATTGCAACAAGGATTCCGAGCAATGTACCAAATAAAAGTCCGATGATTACAATTTGAAATGTAATCAATAAATATGGAGAAAGTTGTGGAATGATATTCCACAACCTCTCCCATGAAAATAAATTTGCCATAATGACCTCCGGAGATATACTGGAAAAGTTGGAGTAAATTTTAGGAGAACATACTATTTCTCATCCTCGGATGCAGATAACCACTTGTCAGCGATTTCATCAAGTGTTCCGTTGTCCTTGAGTTCCTTTATGGCTTTGTCGATATCCTGCTGAATTTGTGTATCCTCTTTATGGTACAGGATGTAAGCGTTGTTGACATCAATCGGAGTTGCAGCCTTGACAAAATCTTTTCCGTCACCGAAACGCTCATTCATTTTCTGGATATCATGTGTTTCAAGGCATGCGGCATCCCATACGCCATTTTTCAGGTTGGTTGCAACTGTTTCTGATGTAGAGGAGTCGGTCGTGATGATATCGATATCCTCTCCGTCATGTTCTTCGTTCCATTTTGTAAGAATGGCATATGCATTACTGGTAACACCGCCGGACTCAACCTTTTTTCCGGCGAGATCCTCAATACTTTTGATCGTATCGTTATCTGATAATACTGCAATATTCGTAATATTTTCAGAGTAATATTCATTTGAGAACAGATATTTTTCTTCTCGTTCCTCTGTTTTAACATATTCATGGACTGCCAGATCGATTTTATTGGAATCCAGAGACAGAAGGATATTATCAAAACTCATGGAATCATACTCAAATTCATATTGTTCCAGGAGATCGTCCAAGGCTTCCAGTACAGCATAGTCATATCCGGCTCTGTCACCGTTATCGTCTAAGTAGCAGTATGGAAAATAATTGATGCCGCTTCCGACCCGGAGTGTTTTCACTCCGTTCGTATTTTTATTTGCGGCACTTCCGCTGCCGCATCCTGTCAACAGGGAGGTTCCTAATGCAAAAACTGATAGTGCGGCAACTCCTTTTTTCCATATTTTGTTCATTTCTTTTCTCATAATTCAACCATTCCTTTCTTATTTATACTATTATAATAGGTTAATATGTTTTAAGGGCAAAATGATAAAATGCTATCCACGCCATGTTTCAAACTGCTTTTTACATTGAAGCGCCGCTCCAGATAAACAGATTCCGCCATTTGAGGTGCATTTGCATCCGTCGGGAAGCGCTTTACCGATTTTGTCTGCTATGTCAAGTGCTTCATGAAGCGGTACAACACTGTGACGCCCGGAAAGTGCGAGATCGGAAAAGGTTACGGAAAGTGTTACAGCGGAAGCAACGCGGCTGGTACACGGTTGGTTATATCCGCCCGGAATCGGATCACAGGGAAGTCCCATCATAGCCTGTAAGGTCAGGGAAGCAGCAGATTCTACCTGCTCCGGTTCTCCTCCACGGATATAGGTCAGTCCTGCGGCTGCCATGGATGCGCAGATTCCGCATTCTCCCGTACATCCGATCACTTCTCCGGTAGGTGAAGTTCTGGTATAAGCTATTGCACCAACCATACCGGCTATCGTGATTCCTTCGGAAATCTTTTCTTCCAGCTCAGGGTGCATATCAGCGGCTGCTTTTAGAACGCTGTATATGTATCCGCCGCCGTTTCCCATAGGACCGGGAACGATCAAAACACCTTTTGACATGGTTTGTGCGCAGAAAGCATATCTTAATGCTTTTTCTACAATACTTCCTGCAAAAACAGTCTGTTTGTCTGCATAGGCAGTCCATTCTTTACAGTGATACCCGCTAAACGGAGTTTCAATGACATTTTTGTCATCCTCCATATATGCAGTACATTGACGATGCATGGTCTGCTTAATAGTTTGCAGACGATCTATGATTTCTTTCTTTTCCCATCCGGTAAAGCAGATC
>CADBMH010000332.1 GCA_902795705.1 uncultured Lachnospiraceae bacterium
ATATTTACTATGCCCGTTCTATCTTACAACTATGTCTTTTATACTCCTCTCCGCCTGGTACATCCTTTTCATAATTGATGCTGACGAGCAGAAGGTTTCCTTCACTCTGCCAAAAGCAACATGATCTCATTGCTCCGTGCCACAAAGTCAGTCATTTCCTCTGCCGGAAGCGGCTTATGCGCGATCATCGCCAGATCATAGAGCTGTTTGCAGAAAAGCTCGGTATGCTCTCCGTCCTTGTGCTCTAAGATATACTGTACTAACTTGTTTGCAGAGTTTAAGATCAAGGTCTCTCCGCCGCCGAACATATTCATATCCATGCCCGGACCACCCATGCTGTACATTTTCATCATATCCTGCATACGGCGGGTTTCCTCGGAAAGTGTCATCATGGAAGAAATATTCTCATTCTTTAACTTCTCCACCTTGACCTCGAGCTGCTCCTTGCCAAGCGCCTTCTTAAAGAGCTCTGACAGGCTTTCTGTCTGCTCCTTTAAGGTCTCCTCATCTGCTTCCTCTGTCATGGTCTCACTAAGATCCGCGTCGATACGCTGGAATTTTACCTTTAAGTCGCCCTGCTCTAACTGGCTGATAAACGGCTGGTCGATCGTATGTGTCAGGACAACCGCATTGATCTTCTGCTCCTTAAAGAGATTGATATACTGGCTCTGCTGCTGAAGGTCTGTTACATAGTAAACGGTCGTCGGTTCTTCCTCCTCAGACTCTCCTGCCTCCTTTTCCTCGGCATCCTTTTCCTCTGCTGCCTCTACGCTCTCCTCGACCTCCGGTGCCGCATCCTCTTCTTCACCGGTTCCTTCTGCCTTCTTTCTTTCCTCCACATATTCCGGCAGCGTGATATATTTATCCTCCAGATCCTTAAAGATGATAAATTCCTGCATCTTCTCTTTGAATTTCTCGTCCTTTAAGCAGCCGTATTTGATAAACGGACTGATATCCTCCCAGTACTTTTCATAGTCTTCTCTTTCCACCTTATACATACCGGAAAGCTTGTCTGCCACCTTTTTCGTAATATAATCCGAAATCTTCTTGACGAAACCGTCATTCTGAAGCGCGCTCCTGGAAACATTGAGCGGCAGGTCCGGACAGTCAATCACACCCTTTAAGAGCATCAAAAACTCAGGAATAACTTCTTTAATATTGTCTGCGATAAAGACCTGATTATTATATAATTTAATAACTCCCTCTAAATTATCATACTCCGTATTGACCTTTGGAAAATACAGGATTCCCTTTAAGTTAAACGGATAGTCCATGTTCAGATGGATCCAGAATAAAGGCTCCTTATAATCATGAAATACCTTACGGTAAAATGCCTTATAGTCCTCCTCGGAGCAGTCATTCGGATGCTTTGTCCAAAGCGGTGTCGTATCACTTAAGGAAACCGGGCGCTTATTGATTTTCGCCTTTTCCTTTGCAGGTGAGATTTCTACTGTCTCCTTCGTGCCGTCCTCGTTTTCCTTTTCCTCGGTCTTTGCTTCCTCCGTAAATTTCTCTACGACGACATCATCCTCCCTGATATCCGCAGCATCGATCGTCTCATATTCCTGCTCGGCATTTGCTTTCGAAAGGAAAATCTCTACCGGCATGAAGGAACAATATTTTTCCAATACCTCGCGCACACGATACTCATTTGCAAACTCTAAGCTGTCCTCGGAAAGATGGAGCGTAATCGTCGTACCGACTCCCTCTTTTTTGCCCTCGGACATCTCAAAATTAATACCGCCCTCGGATTCCCAATGAACCGGCACCGCATCCTTTTCATAAGAGAGCGTATCAATTTCAACCGAATCCGCTACCATGAATGCAGAATAGAATCCAAGACCGAAATGACCGATGATCTGCTCCTCATTTGTCTTATCCTTATACTTCTCTAAGAAATCCGTTGCGCCGGAAAACGCAACCTGATTGATATACTCCTCGACCTCCGTATCCGTCATACCGATTCCGTTATCCGTAAAGGAAATCGTCTTTCCCTCGGTATCGACCTCAACCTGAATTGCCGCCTTATAATCATCAGCAAACTCATATTCTCCCATAACTTCTAATTTTTTTAATTTGGTAATCGCATCACAGCCGTTTGAAACCAGCTCACGAATAAAAATATCATGATCCGAATATAACCACTTTTTAATAATAGGAAACATATTTTCCGATTCAATCGATAAACTACCTGTCTTTGTCTGCATAATACTCGCTCCTTTTCTAACCGTTTTCTTTTTGCATAAATGATTTGCAGAAAGGCAGCCACCTATGCTTATCTGCCTTTGCTTTTTAATTAGCACTCTTTTTTATTGAGTGCTAACAACTCGTTGTAACCTATCATAATACGGTTTTCAAAAAAAGTCAAGTGGAAATATTGACATTCCTATTTCCCTATGTTACGATACTCAGTATAACAGATATTAAATTTTTGAAAATAAATCCTGCGTCAAACTATCAAAAATTTAATTTCCGTTATACTAGTAAGCAGAAGATTCTGAAATATCAACTAATTATTCTCTCCCGTTAGTTCCTTTTTCTGCTTAGAGAATTTCTATTTTATTTGATCTAAATTTTAAAATCCAAAAAATTTTCTAAATGAATAGCTCGAAAAGTGTTAAATTTCAAAAATATGGTTTTCTTTTTGTATGCCAAAATCTGATCATAGCGCTTTCCAAGCACAAATTTTTTCAAGGAGGTTTTTCTATGAAACAATCTATTTTTTTATCTCTAACAAACAAAAAAAAGCAAAATTTTTCAAAAAAATCTTATGTCTTTTTCTGCTTCCTTTTACTGCTCAGTCTTTTTCTGGCTTCATTCGCTCCTCTGGGACGTACCACAACAAAGGCAGCCGCACCGATCATCCTGCTTTCAGCCTATTCCGTTACCATGAATATCGGCGAGGAGGTACAGCTAAAAGCTGTTACATCTGATTTCAGCATTCCGAAATTCAAAAGCTCCAAAAACGCTGTCGCATCCGTTGATGCCTATGGACGTATCACAGCAAAAAAAGCCGGTCTCTGCCGTATACAGGTGAAATCCGGCACTTCCGTAGTCTACTGCCAGGTACAGGTCAAAAAGACCGTAATCACCTTAAAAGAAAGTAAGCTTTCTTTAGAATGCAATGCATCCTATACACTAAAGGTAAGCACCTCAAACGGCAGGAAGCCAAGCTTTTCCTGCAATAAAAAGAGCATTGCCATCATCACCGAGTCCGGCAGGATCACGGCATTAAAGCCGGGAAATGCTGTAATCACGGTATCTGCCGACCAGACAAAGGTCTATTGTATGTTGACCGTAAAAAAGCCAACCATCACATTAAACCACACCTCTTACACGCTCTACAGAAATCAGACGGTCAAGCTTTCCGCAGTCGTTTCCTCCGGCGCTTCTCCGGTTTGGAAAACAAATAAGAAATCTGTAGCCGTCGTGGATGAAACCGGACTTGTAACAGCAGTAAAGCATGGAGCAGCGACCATATCCGCAGTTGTAAATGGCGAAAAGAAAGAATGTAAGATTACGGTGAAAGCTCCAACGATTACGCTGAGCAAAACCGTTTTAAAAATCCGTGCGGGTAAATCCGAAAAGCTGACTGCAGCCGTCTCCTCCGGCAATCCTCCGGTATGGAGCAGCAGCAAATCAAACGTTGCCACAGTAAAACAGGATGGAACTGTAATTGCCAAAAAGGAAGGCACCGCTGTCATAAAAGTAAAAGAAGACGGCACAACAGCAAGCTGTACCGTCTTAGTAGAATAATTTTTCTATTATCTAAAGCTTTACTCCCCGCAAAAGCTTAGCAAACGGACTTTCATCCGCTTCCTCTGACTCAGGATTTTCAGGCACCTGATACTCCTTTGGAATCTCATATTCCTCCTGCTCCTCCTCTTTGTCTGAAGAATCCTCTGTCAGAGCTTTTATGCTGAGGGAAATGCGGTCTCCCTCCAGTCTTAAAATCTTCGCCCGAACTTCCTCTCCTAACTTCAGCACTTCCTTTGGTGATTTGATAAATTTATTCGTAATCTGAGAAATGTGACATAACCCGATCAGTCCATCTCCAATGTCAATAAAGACTCCATAGGATTCCATACGCTCCACCTTGCCGGAAACAATCTCTCCGACCATCAGTCGTCCAATCTTCTCACCACGTTCTGCTCTTGCCCTCTCTAACTCCGGAATCTTCGCAGAAAGCACAAGCCTGCGTTCCTTCTCATCTGCCGTAATCACAACAACCTCTATCGTCATACCGACATAGCTTTCCGTATCCGAAACATAATCTAAGGCAAGCTGGGAAGCCGGAATAAATCCCCGGATTCCCTTTAGATAACCGACCACTCCCGAAGGAACGGCTTCCAGAACCTTCACCTTATAATGAGTTGCCTGTTCCAAATCCTCTTTTAATTCCTTCCAGATTGTCAGATCATATGCCTGCTTCCACGAAAGCAATACATGCCCTCCGGCATCCTCAGGATCTAAAACCATTGCCTGGATCTCATCACCAATTGAAACATCCCGTCGGATGGAAAAGTCAGGATCCTCACTGCATTCCTCCAAAGGGATCACACCCTCCGTATAGTAATTTAAATCCACGGCAATTTCTTCGTCAGAAATCCCTATGACCGTTGTATCAACCACATCTCCTTCGTGTAAAATCTGAAACGAACGTTCTAACTCCGCCTCATAATCCTTCATTGTTTCTTTTTCTGTCATAGCTCCATTTTCGTGCTGCTCATTCCAGCACTCTGTCCTTTCTTTTCATCACTACATTAAATCCACCAAAACAATTTTTACTTATCTCGAAATTTCAAAAAAACTTCCGAATAAACGCTAGTGCTGCGTTTCCTAAATAACTGGACTGGTTTATTAAAGACACATCATTCGTTACCGCAGCCACGAAGCCTGTATAACTCTTCCGCCTGCCTGACATCTACAATAGAAGGTTGTGTCCCACAAACTTTGCATGCTTTGTTTTTCTCAGAAACAGGAACAATACGGCTTTTCATCGTCAATGCATCAAAGGTAAAGATTTTCCCGACTAAAAGTTCTCCCGTCCCTGTAATATATTTGATTGCCTCCAATGCCTGAACACTTCCGATCACTCCCGCAACTGCTCCGACAATCCCCGCTTCCGAGCAATTCGGTATATATTCCTCCGGCACATCTTCAAACACACAACGGTAACAGGCATGCTCCGGCCTCGTCCATGTCATCACCTGACCTTCAAACCGGAGGATTCCGGCATGGCAAAACGCTTTTCTCAAAAGCACACAGGCATCATTGATCAAAAACTTCGTCTCAATACGATCGGTCCCATCAACAATAAAATCATAATCCTGAATGCACTCCATAATATTATCCGGCGTAACGAAATAATCATGCATGATGATCCGGACATCCGGATTCATCACCTCTAAGCGCTTCTTTGCAAGCAAAGCCTTGTTTCTGCCAATCGAATCTGTTTTATACAAAATCTGCCTGTGCATATTGGAAAGCTCTAACCGGTCACCATCTGCTATTCCAATCGTCCCGACACCGGCCAACGCCAGATAGGTAAGTGCTGCCGAACCCAAAGCCCCCGCACCGATTACCAGAACCTTTGCATTCTTTAATTTCTCCTGACCGCTTTTCCCGATTTCCGGCAAAAGGATCTGTCTCGAATATCGTTCTGCCTCCTCTGCACTAAGAAGCTCCGGAGCCTCTAAAAGCCAGGCTCGAAACCCTCCCTTCAGGCTATATGCTTCAATCCCCGCATTTCGCATTTCACCGGCAAGCTCCATGCTTTTTTCTCCCACATTGCAGTAAAAAAGCACCTTCCTTTTCCCATACTCCTGCAACAGATCATTCATCTCCACCACAGAAATTTCCCCGCTTTGCAGAACTGCTCCCGGAAGATGCCCATGACGATAAGCAATCTCTCCCCGGACATCTAAGATCAGCATATCCGCTTTTTTGTCATCTAATTCTGACGCCCTTACCTCTATATCCAATGATCCGTCCTCACTAGTCTTCTCTTAAATCTCCCCAGAAAAATGTCGAAATCGTTCCTGGACCCGTGTGGCTCCCAATCAAAGCACCAATCGGATAAATCTCCACTTTTCCGTTTAGCTTGGGAAACTCTTTTTCAATCATTTCTGCCAGTATTTTTGCATCCTCCTCACAAAGGGAATGACACATATAACATTTTCTGGAATATTCCGTACCCTGGTCTGCATGCTCCTTCATCATTTCCACAACACGCTTCATGACCTTTTTCTTTCCGCGGATTTTTTCCCTCGGAATCAACCTTCCCAGATGATCCATATTCAAAAGCGGCCATATGTTCAATACCTGTCCGACTGTACCGGCGGTTTTGGAAACACGCCCTCCGCGGATAAAAAAAGTAAGATCTGTAGAGAAAAACCAGTGATGCATATGAAGCTTATTTTTCTCCACCCAGTTATAAAGCATATCAATATCCATCCCCGCATCCCGCATATCCGCCAACGTATCCATAATCAGACCATAGCCGCTGGAAGCACCGAGTGAATCCACAATATAAATTTTTCTGTCCGGATATTGCTCTGACAAGTCTTTTGCAGCTAACATCGCAGAATTATAGGTTCCGGATATACCACTTGACAAGGTCACATGCAGGATATCCGTTCCCTTTTTCAAATAAGGCTCAAAAAAGCTGCAATATTCTGCTACGGAAACTTGAGAAGTCTTCGTTTGCGCCCCCTCGCTCATACGCCTGAAAAGCTCCTCCGGAGACACACTTCCCCCCATATCATCCAGATAATTCACCCCGTCTAATTCAAAATGAAAATAAACCACGGGAATATTTCTTTTTTCAAAATGCTCCCTGGATAAATCCGCTGATGAACAGCAGGTTATCATATATTCACCCATCCGACCGGACACCTCCATCCCACTATGCTTGTATATAAAATATACCATGTCACACTCGCAAAGTGACAATTCAAACTAGTTTGATTTTCACTTTGCTCATTATATCATGTCGCCTATCGGCTCCATGTCGCACTCGCAAAGTGACAATCAAACTAGTTTGATTTTCACTTTGCTCATTATATCATATTTTTCATAAAAGTCCATCCTCGGAAAAGATAATCTAAGTTTCTCTGCCCACCGGATACTTTCTTGGTAATATTTCCTTCAGATACTGCTTAAAGTCCGTTCAAACACTCTGTAATTCGAATCATCTCTCGGTGTACAGTAAACCGCGAACTCAATCGCAGCAAAATCATATAAATACTCAGAAACCGCCTCCTTCATGGCTTTCGCAACGATATGGGGCGGATTGGCAAATGCCCCGCACCCAAACGCCCCCAGAATCACTGCATCATTTTGATCCTGCTTCGCAATTTCCAAAATCCTTTTCGTCCTTTTCTTATGTAATTCCAAAAGCTCTTTTTCCGTTAATTTTTTTTCTGTTTTTCGCTCAGCAGGATTCAGTCGGTTTCCCGGCTTCTTACGAAGATTCGGCGCAGCACAGGTAATCACATTCACAGAATACCATTCTTCTTCCGGTAAAAGCACCGGAGCTTCTGTATCGGATTTGAATACCATAACTCCGGGCGTATAAATGCAATCATCATTATGAAGCTGATCTCCTGATTCTCTGTGCAGACCGTAAAAACCATCCCACATCTCTTTCGTATTCAGATTAAAATATAATGTAGAACATCTGCACAGGCACTCCTCCTGTGCACCGGAGCCATTAACTACTCCACCGCCCGGATTCGTCGCAGATGCAAAATTCAAAACTGCCGTCGCCCTCCTCGCATATGCTTTCGCCGCAGCAAAGGTTCTCTTTTTTGATACAATAATATCTGCTTTTTCAATAAATCGATGATTCTCATCTTCTTCCAAAGACAAATCTTCTGAAATAAGTTTTTGACGGGTATCCGAATATCGAATCGCCTTCACCAGTTTCGCATTGGTTCTGCACATATTTTCTGTATCCTTAAATATTTTTTTATTTTCTTCTCTTCCCACTTTTGCTCCTCTCTGCCAGATCATTTGCCTTTCTCCCCATGCCGAAAGCTGAAAGCCAGCCGGCAGGAAAGGAAAAATCCCTGTAAAAGCATTACAGGGATTCTATACCTGATAATTATTTTCCGTTAATCTCTTTTTAAATTCTTCACCCGAAAGAGGTTTATCGAAATAATATCCCTGAACAACCCTGCAGGTTGTTAATTTCAGAAACTCAATCTGCCTCTTCGTTTCTACTCCCTCTGCAACAACCTCAACATTCAGTTCCCCTAACATCCGGATCATATTCTGCATGATCAGTTCATCCTTCTGTACACTGGTTTCAATATTATCAATAAACGATTTATCTAACTTGACAACATCAAAATCCAGTTTTCTGAATACATTCATGGAAGAATATCCTGTTCCGAAATCGTCCATTGAAATCCGGATTCCTATCTCATGCATTTCCTTCATAAACTGCTCTAATCCGATAATATCCTCTGCATCTGCCGTTTCCGTAATTTCAATTTCAATATATTCGCTTTCAATCCGGTATTTATCTAAAATCTCCTTTGTGTGCTTCACAAGCTCTGTATTCTGCAGATCAAGCCTCGAATAATTTACAGAAACCGGAACAGGCGAAAGTCCCTCATCCAACCACTTCCGTAAGTCCCTGCACACTGCCTCCAGCATATAGAGGTCAAGCTGTCTGACCAGTCCCTCAGCCTCCAGCGCTGCTAAAAACACTCCCGGCGGCATCATCTCACCGTGCCGGAACCAACGCACCAACGCCTCGCATCCGTGAATCTCTCCTGTCGCAATATTCACCTTCGGCTGATAAAACGGAACTATTTCACCTGCCTTCATCGCACCCGGAAACAAAGAAACCATTTTTTTGCCATGCATGACACGGCTCACGATCTGAGGTGTACAGATTGCAACATCCTGATTATTCCTTCTGCATGTCTGTAATGCAATACCTGCATTTTCCAGTACAGCCGGTGCCGTATCCTCCTCCGTCACCACATAGATTCCAATCCTTGCCTGAATCAATACCTTTTCCGAATCTTTTCCCTGCAGAAACTGCAGATCTGCCTTTCCTGCCTTTTGCAATGCTTCCTTATCCACTTCAAATTCCATATGAAAAAGTTCATAGAGTACTTCGTCATCCCGCCCTCTTTTGACAAGCAGAAAGAAATTGTCTCCTCCGAATCTGGAAGCATATTCCCCCTCCTGCACCAACCTCGCCAGTCTGCGCGCATATTGCCTTAAAAGCTCGTCTCCCATAAGAGTACCGTATCTTTTATTAATATATTTATAATTTTTCAGATTCAGCATGATTGCCGTATAATTCGATAATTCCCCTTCTTTTTCAAGGCGAAAACATTGACTGCGCAGCCCCGGATTATTCATGAGGCCTGTCAGCATATCCGTCGTCCCTGCATGTACAATAAATTCATTCATGGATGAACGCGATACCAAAAGTGTGATCAGCTTTACAATCGCTTTTATGTTCCTAAGCTCCTCTTCGCTGCATATATGTCCCTTCCACGGATATAAATATATACATCCCTTTGAGCTGTCAAAACGGTCATAATCCATATCAATATGGTATTCCTCGTCTATCTGCTCTTCAAAAAAGGTCAAATCCAAAATCTCCGGAACCTCACTTCCGGAGGAGGTTCCGATGCGGAAAAATATTTCTGCATGAACCTTGGCAAGATGAACCTTTCTTGCAATTTCCTTTAATTCCTCTCCCTTGAGTCTGTGCACAATATCCATATTCACATCCGTCATCTGAACAGATTCGATAAAACGCATCAACTCTTCCGATAAAATACCTTCCATGGCAACTCCCTTAACCTTTACTTTCTTATAAACAGCATTCGCCACTTTATCATTTGTCTCCTCCGCTTTCTATCCCCTTAAAAAGCAGAACAATCAATCCTTAAAAAACTGCATATCCTGAATCAGACTGTCTGAGATTTCTTTCAATCCCTGTGCATCTGCTGCTAATGTATTTACAATAGCTCCCAGCTCCTGCATGGAAGCAGCCGTTTCTTCGGAAGCCGCCGCATTTTCCTCAGAAATAGCCGACAGGCTACTCATGGAATCCGTAATCTCCACCTTGGATTCCTCACAATTCTGTGCACTGGATGTGATTGATGTAATGCCACCTACAGAAACTTCGATTCCACGAATCAGTTTTTCGATACTGGCAACCGTATCCTCCAGAATCTCTTTTTGCTCTTCCTCTGTAATGGTATTCACTCTTTTCGCCATCTCTACGGCGCTCTGTGATTCCTGTAAAAGAGTATCCATCTCAGCACGAATCTCATTTGCAGAAGCAGCAGATTCATCCGCAAGCTTGCCGATTTCTTCCGCAACGACGGCAAAGCCTTTTCCCATCTCTCCTGCTCTCGCCGCCTCAATAGACGCATTGAGTGCCAAAAGGTTCGTCTGTGAAGCAATTGAGTTGATTGCCGCTACCTTTGTACTGATCCGTTCTACCGCTGCCTCTGTCGCACTGATCTTCTCCGTAATCTCTTCGATAGCTCTGCCCATTTCGTCTGAAGAATCCTTCAGTCTTGCAAGCTGCTCTTTGGATTCGGAACTATTATTACTCATATCATCAGCAGTCTTTGCTACACTCTCCGCATTTTCCGTAACTTGATGAATATTATCACTAATCACAGCCGTGCCGTCTACTGCTAACTGAATTTCCTCTGCCTGCTGTGTCGCTCCACCGGCAATCTCCTGAACAGCATTCGAAACATCATCCGAGGTCTGTGTGATCTGTGAAGTCATATTCGCCAACTGATCAGAAGAATCATTCACCGCCGAAGCTGATAATTTAATCCTTGACACAATACCTTTCAGCTTTCCGATTACTGCATTCGTCTCTCGGACAATATCTCCGAACTCATCCTTCCGGTTCTCAAATTTTGTAACCTCTACAAATCGTCCGTCCGCAAGTGCCTCCAAAGAAGCATTGATTTCTCCAATCGGAGCCGTAAAGGACTTGGAAACAAAAAATGCGATTACACCAAAAACGACCAAAAAGACAATTCCGACAATCGTCATCGCCAAAGCCGTGTTGTTAATTGTTTTCAGGGCAACACCCTGTACGCGGCAGGATGCTACCACCCAGCCGGTTTTCGCTTCCTTCATCCAGGAGATCATCCATGTTTCTCCCTGCCATTTCGATTCATAGGAGCCTGTCGTCTTCTCACCCCTCGAATCCGTGTAAAAAGGATTTCCTGACTGATCCTCCGGATTCTCCGGATCGATATCATGACCGGAATGTGCCACAACCATACCGACTCTGTCCACAATAACAAGCTCCTGCTTGTCCTCTGTCACCTCATCGGCAAGAATATCATGTAGATCAGAAAGATTATAATTTCTCTGTACAATACCAATTACCTTGTCCGTATGAGATCCTTTACCGGTGCTGCAAAAGTAACGATACGGCTTCCATTTGATTTCGAAACCTGGACATCCGAAACATATAATGTTCCCTCCATCGCCTTCTTAAAATACTCCCTGTCGGCAATATCCACAAGATCACCCGTACTTCGCACGACCTGCTTTCCATCTGCACCTGTTATCACGGTAGAATTTCCATCATCAAAATTTGCATCAATATCCTGTAATTGTTCCTTTATTCCGTCTAAACTTTCCTTACCTGTCTGTCCACTCAAAAGCTCAATCGTAGCCGGTGAAGCAGCAAGCGACCGAAGTGCCTGCATGTTTTGATCCAGAATAGCTGCAATACTCTCCTCTACAATATGTGCCTGCGCATCATTGATTGCTACCGTCTGTGAAATCCCCGAATTTCTTGCACTATTGGTGCTGACCAAGGTGATTACTATAATCGGTATTGCCACAATCAAAACCATAAGTAAGATCAACTTTGTCTTAATGCTGTCAAAGAACTTCTTTTTTTCCATCTTTTTGTACCCTCCGCCTCTAAGGATGATATATCAGTCCCTCGGTTCTCAGAAAAACTTTGTCTGCCTTCCCCAGGGAAATTTTACTTCTTATACTATAGCAAATTACTAGGACAAATGCAATGTAGAAACAAAAGAAAACGTCTTATAAATAATGAAATTTTCTCCATTATTTATAAGACGTTTAAACTCCCCGAGTTGGGCTCGAACCAACAACCCCACGGTTAACAGCCGTGTGCTCTACCATTGAGCTATCGAGGATCATGTCTTACGCAA
>CADBMH010000333.1 GCA_902795705.1 uncultured Lachnospiraceae bacterium
AAAAAGCTCTGCTACGGTATCCCTCGCTTCAACCACAATTTCCTTTAATGTACGTTGCTTAGTCAAGTAAACTATGTCTCGTATTATAAGAACCAACACAGTTGCCGGCATATATCCAAGTGAGTGACCATGTGTAATAGCTGCTATCTCTGCTGCCTCAATAGCGAGTTCTTTATTTGTTGCATGTGGATAATTCATAAGTGCCAAAGGCGCCACTCTCATAACACCTCCACATCCCTTACTGTTATTCTGTGGATTATCAATGAAATCTTGTGAAATATGTTGCCCGACTCTCTGATTTAAAAGTGCAGATATGCAGGTGTTTCCGGGCGCTCTTCTTGCGTACAGTTCCGGCACATCCAAAAGCCATGAAATTGCTCCCGACAAATAGCCTCTAGGTATCTTTCGTCCTTCCTCATAAGTCATTTCCTGCGTCTTGAGCCAATCCTGATAAGAGCCTGGTAAATAAGCGTGCGGTGTACCACCTATTCCCCTCATAGCCGCTCTGGTATTCGCAACCAGAATTCCATTTGCCGTAAACAGAGTCATCTGAGTGTCATCTGATATCAGAGCCTTCCCGGATACAGGATCTAATGCAAACTCCTGAATACCTTTATCACCGTACTGCGAAAACAGCATATCTTCATCCATGAATTCTATTTTATAACCTAGAGCATCGCCGACAGCTCCACCTATCATACAACCACGAATTTTATCAAGATATACTTCCTTTTCTTTTTTCTGTTTCATGGCATCGTCCATCTCAGCTAGATTCTCATCTCTATAGAAATTATCAAAATCAAAATTACGATAAAACTCCTTAAAATTATACTGCTCTTTCGTCTTATCCAATACAGCAAAATCTATCCTGTGAAAGAAATCCTTTTCATGCATGCCGTTAAATTCCATTTCCTTTAACGCCTTATAGAATAGATCAGAGATCACATGGGCATCATTGCCAAAAGCCCCACATCCCCATGCTCCAAGCACAAGATACTTATATCCGAAATACGCTGCACACTTAAGCATACCCATAATCCGATTATAAACCATTTCCTCATATTCAGATTCGCTCAACCCATCTTTTCCTCTTAAGATCATCGGTGCAGCACAGGTCATTACAGCCACAATAGCTGTCTCATCAAGCAGATTCCCTTCTTCATCACGGATAATCTCAACCTGCGGAGTGAAGATAATGGCATCAGAGCCCATATATGTATCCAGACTTCGATTATATTCATAATACTTTGAAGCTTTTTTACTCTCTAATGATAAAAGTAAAGAGCTCTTTCTGCATAGATCCTCCTCCTGTGCCTTGGCACCACGTCTTACACCACCACCTGGATTTACTGGATTGGCTAAGTTCAAAACAAGTACTGGCTTTGAATCATCTTTAAAATTATGGCTAAAATTCTTATATTGCAATCTGGCTACAGTGAAAGAATCTGCATTAATGCATCCATGGCCGCATCTGCCTAATACAAACATTCTCTCAAAATCAGTTCGACTCTCTATATCCCTCACATTGTCAGGGAGCAACACATAAACATTTTCCAGCTCTTCTTTTGTGAGTTTTAACCTCACTTTCTGATTATTTACTTTATAGTAGCCCTTGTTCAGAATCTCCAATGTATTTTGAAGCATTTCTATATTATCCTGCTTTGACATGTTGTCTCTCCCTTTAATAATTATTAACATTTAAGCTGTATGAATCGTAAATATATCATTCCTCTATTGACCATTTTACATGATAAAGATTTGTTCTCATAAGAAAACGTTCTGGAAATTTTTGTTCGATTGTAAAACCGTCAAATTCCCGGTTCAATCTATCAACTTCTTCAGGTGAATCTACCGGAAAATAATCCACATAATAATCGTCATCTCCATCGCTAAAAGAATGAAATTCCGATTTCTGTACAAGAATATAGCCTCCGCAATTACTACATCTTACAAGAAATCTCTCACCATCGTCCCAAGTGTAAAGACAATGTCCATATGCAAAGCCGCCATATTTTATTAATATACCATCCCAATGCATATGTTCAAGAGCCTCATTAGGATCTTTCATGCTAAACGCAATACATCTTTTATCCATTAATTTTTCATCTTGTCTTTTCTCTGTTGGACTCTCTGTTTGTTTCTCTTCTGCGGATTTTTCACTATGACCTTCTTCCGTTGAATTTTTTTCTTCCATATCATCTTCATTTCTTTTTCCTGTAATATTTACCCAGGTTCTTTTTCTTCTGAATTTTTTCATAGTTGATATCCCCTCATTCTTTAATATTGTGTTATCAGATTGCTAAACGCTAAACACCCTTGAACTACCTATTCCAATTTTCATGGCCTAGCTCTTCTTTTATATTTTACCATATTTATAA
>CADBMH010000334.1 GCA_902795705.1 uncultured Lachnospiraceae bacterium
ATTCAGTAAATCTTGAGGTAAGCAATTCTAAAGTAATTAAATGTAAGATAGTTAATGGAAAACCAAAGAATTATGATGATGTTAGGTGGAGTGTATCTGGATTTAATACTGATAAATATGGAAATAAGGTAAACGTTATAAAACTGTTGAATGATAGTGGAGAAAGTTGTTCAATATATGGATTAAATGAAGGAATATGTACTCTTTCAGCTTTTTATTTTGGTACAACTGTAACATGTGAGGTTGAAGTTACTTCTGCACGTACATTTAAGATTTCCGGTTCTACGTCAATTCAAATGATTCCAGATGTTGTTGATGATAACTATATTGATGTTCCTTATGTATTAAGACCTTCAAATACAGTTCCGATTTGGAGTGTTCAGAATGTCAATAGTTCTGGTAATACCAATATTGTTTCTGTAGATGTCATTGAGGGAAAAAGCTGTATAAGAATAAGGCCGCTGGGTAGTGAAGGGCAGGCAAAGATATTAGGTACTGCTGTAGGGGTAGGGCAGGTAAGCATTAACGTCAATGTAAAATTTAATCCTGTTCTACAGTTTATAGACGATGATGTCAGTTCTGTTAGAATTGAAATGAATGATAATGATGAAACATCAAATATAGTAAGGTACAGTTTTTCAAGTTATCCTTCAATTTATTATGTTAAGGTAAGTGTTACGGGAAAAAACAGTGATTGTATTAAAGCATTTATTGAATCAAGTGAGAGAAAAAACGGAAGGTTGGAAGGAAAACTTGTAATACAAGCCCTGAAAGAATGTCCGGATTCAAGTGCTATGGTTACATTGCAGCAGTATACGGATCCTACATTTAATAATGTAGTGTCAAAAAAAGAATCAAAGATAGAAGTATATGTAGGAGCAAGATATTCAACACACAAACTGCAGCTTGGGTTCAGAAGAGGGGCAGGTGGTTTTTCATTTCGTGAAGAGACGATAAATTCACTTCATAAGGTTGATGATGATTTCATTTCTTCATCAGATGGAAAATACTACAGACTGTGGAAGAGTGGTGAAAGCATTCCTGCAATAAATATGGCAGACGGAGAACAGCATTATTTTGTCATTAAAGATGAGAATAAACATTCATATACTAAGATAACTGATGTTGAAATAGTAAAAAATGATTTTCCTGAATTTAATTTTTCAGATGATTTTCTAAATAAATTGAGTGAAAATAATAAATCTAAAGTAAAAGAATTCTTAAAAAACAATCTTCCTAAAATTACGATTGGAAGTAAGAATGACGGAGAAGAAGGAAGCTATGTATTTGATATAGTAACGGGAGAAAAGGAAGATTCTAAAATAAAGAAATACGGCAGGGATTGGTCAGCTCTTTCTAAAAATCCTGGTAAACCTAGTTCAATATTTGCTTCTAAAACATCATATTATAAAGAAAAATATTATCTGGAAGATGCAAATAAAAAGAATAAAACATTGATAACACCTGATTTTTCAAAGAAAACAGATAAAACTATTTTACAAACTACTGCATCATATTTTACAATTGATAAAAATAAATATATATATAACTGGAAACCAGGAGAGTATGAACACAAAAAATCTTCTAAATTGAAACCTGTTAAAATAAATAATATAGATAAAAATACAGAGACTGTGTTCAGAACAAAAAGAGAGGAAACGGATTGGAATGAATATTTTACGGGTGGCGGCAATGATACTATATTTTATTATTTAACTTATAATGAACTGAAAAATAATGGAATAGTAAGTGGTGATACATTATATACTTCTTTGTCAGATTATGGTATTTCATATCCAAAAACCTTAAAAATTGGTGAACCAGAAACGTGTGAACCAGATGTGATTTTATATACTCAACCATGTTATATCTTTCCAAATGGAAAGTGCAGAGAGGACAGAGACTGGTTTGGAAACCTACAAAAAACTAATCTCGATGAAATAAAGGATATATATTTAGGGGTTTCTTCTGTAAATATTAATAACTATTATATCAAACAAATAAGACCAGGTTATATTGGTGGTCCGTCTGGTGGTCCATCAGAATCAGATTTTATTTATACACCAATAGGTATGGTTTATTATCCTGGAAATAGTAGTGATGGACATGGAAATAAAACATATTTAGAAAACGGAACTTATACTAATGGTTCAATGAAAACAACAAGATTTGAATTGACATTTGATGATAAAGCAGATGATACTAGCTTTTATTTAATAGAATATAAAATTGATTCAAAAAAATACTATAGAATCATAGATATTGGTAATAATACTGGAAGCTTTGAAGGAGCAAAAGCCTGGGGATTACAGTTTCTTCCAATTAGTAATGATACAATATATTTTATGGGAAAGTCTCAGTCAGAGACTCATACGTTTAAAGGTTCTGCTTTTGATTCAGAGCATAAACAGGTTTCTTACTCTTTCAATAAAACTATAAATAAAGCATTTATACACGATATAGATGTAGATGAATGTGAAGACCCACTTAAAAGTGGATGCAAGATTACATTTAACAATACAACTAATTCAATTACTATAACAGAAGTAAAGCCTGCTGAGCTTACACATGGTCAGAATGATTTTTATGATATTGGAGAGAGACTTGTATATAAATTTACAAGTGAGAGTCCAATAGATTTGGAAGTGAGTAATAATTTTCTAAAAAAACATTCATTTGATAAATCAGATTGGTATATTAA
>CADBMH010000335.1 GCA_902795705.1 uncultured Lachnospiraceae bacterium
AGAAATGCAGACGCTTTGTTTTAGTTTGAGAATGATATTTAGTTTTTCTGCTGAAAGATCCAATCTCTGACTGCTGTGAGTTTATATGCGTAATTAAAGGATGCCATATGCTCCATGCCGTTTCCGTTATCGCTTAACACACTTCCTGTTTCAAAGCGTATCATATTTGCAGAGAGGTTCTTTTTGAGCAATGCCTGGACTTCTGCATCCTGTTCCTCTGCACTCTTCCCTGCATTCCATGTTCCGTAGCTGTAGGAAATATTGTCCTTTTTGAACATCTCCATTACTTCATCCTGGCCTCCGGAGGCTTTTTCGTCTCCGCCTGCGGTGATATAAAAGAATTTTTTGTTCTCCAGAGGAGTTAAAACCGAAATGTCCCATTGTCCGGACACAAACATGCTTGCGGCAAAAAGATCCGGATACTTGCTGTTTAGATACAGTGATGTCATGCATCCCATAGATTGTCCTGTGGTGTATAAACGGTTTTTATCAATCGGGTACTGATTTTGGAGATCGGAGATCAAATGAACGGCTGCTTCTACCTGATCTGAGACATTAAAATTATCATCTACTACGGTTTCCGTAAAAGCAGGAACTAAAACAAAGGAAGGATGCTTTTTCTGATCTTCATCAGAAGTCCATATATCTGCCCCGTAATACTGTTCCACAATTTCCTTCGCACTCTTTCCGGAACCGGTAGAATCCGGAATAAACATGATCATTGGACAGGGTTCAGAGTCAGAATCCTCAGGTATATATAAGCTGTATTCCAAAGAAATTCCTGATTCCTTATCCTCATAGGTAAATTGCTTAAACCGGTCTTTTACAGCATCGATCACTTCTTGTGCCTCCTCATCATTTTCTACAGAACCGCCTCTGCCGTTTCCGTTCCGCATACCGCCACCGGGATTTTCGCTTTCCGATGTTTGTTCCCGGCTGTTTTGTGTGCTTTCAGACTGTGTTGTTTCCGGGGTGCCGGAAGTATCCGCATTTCCACAGGAAGTCAGTCCTAATAGTACAGTCATCATGATCATACAAATTGCCTTTTTTCTCATTCTGTCATTCTCCTTTCGATGGTTAACCATGCTTTATACAAGCGTGTGTGATTACTTCTCTATTTAGTATTATATCCTAAAAAATTGAAAAAAGATTGAAAAATTTCTTGTGTCAGCTGTTTGGGGTGAAATGGGATTGTCGCACGGATAAATGAATCATCTGGCGCACAGTCCCTTTTGGTATATAGTATGTCTTATATGATGACTTATGCGAATCGGAATGCAGTCTGCACAAGTCAGGCTGTACAAACAATGCACTTGAGGTGATTGCGGATACTTTAAAAGTGTATCCTATTTCCTGTACAGGAAGAGATCAGATTTGCTGCGAATTTTATCAGGTAGGGAAAAAGGAAGAATGTTTTTCAAAATATTTTTCTCTCACTGCCAGATATTATATTTTTTGAATATCTTCTTAACTCTTTTAAAATCACCTGTTTTCAATATATAAGCAATTGTCTCTGATCATTTATTATTCAAGAACCGGAGAAAACTACTGGAATGGGAGTGTAAAGAATATCTCGAAAGGAAATACGGAAATCGTTGCTGAATTTATACAAAAAGCGGCAGGAGCAGATCTGTTTCAGGTGGAAACGGTCAAGACTTACGCCGCAGACTATTATGAATGCATCGATGATGCAAAGGCAGAGCTGCAGAGCGACGCAAGACCTGAGCTGAAAGAGTATCTGGATGATATTTCACAGTATGACAACATCGTCGTGGCGGGACCGTGCTGGTGGGGAACCTATCCGATGGCAGTTTTCTCACTGCTTGACAGACTTGATTTTACCGGAAAGAAGGTATTCCCGGTGATGACACATGAAGGGAGCGGACAGGCAGGCTCCGCCGCAGCACTGAAGAAGCATTGCAAAGGGGCGGCCGTTGGTAAGGGACTTGCCGTTCATGGTGCGGATGCAGCAAAGTCTGAGAGTACGGTCGCAGCCTGGGCGAAGAAGGAGCTGGGATAAAGAGATGGGAAGCCTTTTTCTTTGATTGAAAAAGCCTGATGATTGGAATATAATATATGAGAGGTTTTTTGTTTCGATTGTGGATGAGAACAGCTTTACAGAAGCGGCTGAGAAGAATTTTGTATCACAGTCGGCAGTGTCACAGGCAATGAGTGCATTAGAGGCGGATCTGGGAGTAAAGCTGATCGAACGGAAGAACAGGGGCTTTCTGCCTGCTATCGCGGTGGGAAAATTGCCGGAGGTATCCGGTGCAATCAAGCGTGTTCCGCTTTACCGGAAGAA
>CADBMH010000336.1 GCA_902795705.1 uncultured Lachnospiraceae bacterium
GATACGTATAGCGAGGAACAGAGAAAACTTATGATATGGTACTCGTACTTCTTTTTGCAAAGAGGAAAACCATCCACACATATAGAATTTGTTTCTAAAATGACAGAAGGGCAGCTTGTGAAAGATATACCTCAAGTCGTTTTGAGATTGATACAGGATGCGAAAAGCTTATTATAGGTGAATAGTGATGAAGACTATCAAACCCGAACAATGGGAACCGATGGATGGAATACATCTTGAAAAAGTAGCGGATGAGGTCGTTCGCACAAATAACAATACGCTTGTTATAGCTGGGCCAGGAGCGGGAAAAACAGAATTGTTAGCTCAAAAGGCAGGGTTCCTATTTTTAACCAATACCTGTCCTTTTCCAAGGAAGATTCTGGCGATTAGCTTTAAAAAGGATGCGGCAGAGAATTTGAAAAAGCGCGTTTTGAAACGTTGCGGGAATGAAGTGAGGGATAGATTTATATCCCTTACCTATGACTCCTTTGCAAAGAGTATTTTGGATCGGTTCCGGCTTGCACTTCCAGATGGGAATAAACCTAATGCGGACTATCTAATAAATGTTGATGATGCAACAGATCGAATCATAGATAAGGCTTTTAAAAAAGAAGGAGGATCATTATATTTAAATGGACGTGAATCCTCAAAGAAGAGGTTTTATCAGAAAACTATCGATAGTGTTAGTCTTCCACTGCAGGGATACACGCTTGGAGAAAAGGTATGGAGGGACTTGCTGACAGGCTTTGAGGAGAATAAAAGTTGTCTTACATTTAATATGATTTCCAGACTTGCCATTTTTATCATCATGTCTGAAAGTAAAATAAGGAGAGCAATTCAACTTACATATTCCCATGTTTTTTTGGACGAGTTTCAAGATACTACAGATATTCAATATATGCTGGTAAAAGCTTGTTTTTTAAACTCTTCTTGTAATATGACAGCTGTTGGAGATAACAAACAGAGAATCATGCTCTGGGCCGGCGCACGAAGAACCATTTTTCGAGATTATTATAATGAGTTTCATGCAGACGGTAAACGGTTGATAATGAATCACAGATCAGCTCCAAGACTGGTGGAGCTTCAGAAATCAATGTATGAAGCCCTAAAAGATACAAAAGGTAATGTTAAAACATCTGACAAGTGGGACGATAAGGATGGACGAATATGCTTGCTGATTTCAAAAAATGACAAGACTGAAAGAGAATGGGTTATAGAAAGTATAAAAGGTCAGATTGAAGAGGGGGTTCCCGTGAGTGAAATATGCGTCTTATGTAAACAGAAGCCGCTCACTTATACAGAAGAGTTGATGAGGGAACTATCTGATAACGGTATATATGCACGCATAGAAAACGATTATCAAGACTTGTTGAAGGAACCGATTGTGGAATTGATTATATCAGTCATGAAACTTTCCATAAATAAAAGGCTTCCGGATGAATGGGAGTATGTACAGGAAGAAACGTTTACAATAAAAGGCCTAAACTACAACAGTAAAGATGAATACTATATTATGCAGAAGGAACTAGCCAAGCTCTTTGAAAGATGTAGGAATATTATGATCTCTGAAAACAAAACGGATATGCTACAAAAAACCATTAGGGAAATAGTGATTTTTTATGGAGAAAAGAGGATACAAGCGAATTATAGTAGTTATGCTCAAGGGTCTTATCTAAAAGAAATCCTAAATAAATTTTCTGTTTTATTTGGCTTAGAACTTAAAAGAGCATCATTTGAATGGAAGGTTGCAATAGAAAGCTTTGAAGGGATTAATTCCGTGCCTATAATGACCATACATAAAAGTAAAGGACTTGAGTATTCATCTGTTTTTTTCATAGGACTGGAGGATTCAGCTTTTTGGAATTTTAAGAACCAGCCAGAAGAGGATAGATGTGCGTTCTTTGTTGCTTTATCAAGGGCAAAAAGATTTATTGCTTTTTCCTATTGTGAAAACAGAGTGGGAAAGATTCAACACCGCAATCAGATAAATGAGTTTTTTGAATTGCTACAGAGACCAGGCGTGGCAGAGGTAATACAGCAGTAAATTACATGTATATGACGACAAGGCTTAGCCGCTGTTGACATAGATTATCGGGTCCAATTTAGACTCATGTGTAATTAGGCTGTAGTACCTACAATTTGTAAATTGCATTATATTTGTAAAGACGCCTATTAAGTGATATCATCTAATCGGAAAAACTGTAGAACTCTACAATTTTTCCGATTAGCTATTTGCGGAGTTTTTTATGATAAGACGTGACAAATATCTTAAACAATTAATAAATGCCAAGAATAATGGCTTTCCTAAGGTAATTACCGGTATCCGTAGATGTGGGAAATCGTTTCTTTTAAAAGAAATATTCCGTTCATATTTGCTTTCTAGTGGCATAAGTTCAGATGCCATCATTGCTATTGATCTGGATGATGACAAGAATATCAAGTATAGGGATCCGCTTGAACTTGGTTCGCATGTTCGAGAGCAATGTGCAGGAAAGCGGATGTGCTATGTTTTTCTCGATGAGATACAGATGGTGTACGACATAGTCAATCCGAATCTCACTGACGGGAAGCATATCCTTGCAGCTAAGAATGATAAAGAGACAGTTACTTTTGTCGATGTGATACTCGGATTATCAAAAGAAAA
>CADBMH010000337.1 GCA_902795705.1 uncultured Lachnospiraceae bacterium
AAGACCGGGCAGTGCTAAAAAGTGTAGCCGGAAATATTGTAAGGCTTTTACAGGAAAGAAGCCGATATAAAAACAGGAATCTGAATGTATCCGAAGCAGTGATCCGCAGATTTGAACCTTATGAAGATGATCTTGTGGATGAGATCAAAAAGATGTACGAGGCAGAGAATTATCAAAAGCTGCTTGATAAGGATCTGGAGCTTCTGCATCAGGAGAAAAAGGATCTTCGGGCAGACAAGGTGGAGATCATTGAGAAGCAGAATTCCTTAAAGTGGCTAGCAAAGGGACTGATCATCATTATTCTGAGCCTGTTTGTGCTGTTCTTGGTGATGTCCTTTGCAATGGAGATTGATGTGACATTTCCGTACCTGGCAACGATTTTGCTGGCGGCAATCTCCTCGACCGTGATTTTCATGGAGTCAATGAAGAACCGCAAGGATATGAGCCTGACAGAGCGAAAGCTTTCAAAAGCAATCGGTTATCTGAATAAGGTAAAGATCAAATGCGTAAATAATCTGAATCTGTTGGAATATAACAGAGAAAAGTTCGGTGTCGAGGATGCAAAGATGTTTGAAGCATACTGGACAGAGTACTGCAAGGTCAGGGAGTATGAGAGACGGTACAAGGAAAATACAGAACGTCTGGGCTTATATAACAAGGACCTGCTGGAGCTTTTAAAGGCATATGGAGTTTCCGATACGGAAATCTGGCTGTCTCAGACACAGGCACTTGTCGATGACAGGGAGATGGTGGAGATCCGCCATGAGCTAAATTCCAGAAGACAGCTTTTAAGGGAGCGGATTGAGTATAATGAGGGCATTAAGAGCACCCTGGTCGGAAATGTGGACACGGTCATTAAGGAAAATCCGGAGGAAAAAGAGGGGCTTTTGGAGATTGTGCAGAGGTTTAGTTAGGGGGAGAAAGTTTTATAAAAAATTCACAGCAGATAGGAGATATTAAGATGAATAGAAAAGTTCTTGAAATGTCGTGGTATAGTGATTTTATCTGCGTAGGTGGGGAATGTCCCCTTACTTGCTGTACTACCTGGTGGAAGATTGAACTGTTAGATGAAGAAATTGAGAGGTATGAAAAAATGGAGCATCCCTATGCGGATGAAATCATACAGGCAATTGATAAAGAGGGGAATAGATTTAAAGGAAATTCATGTAGGAAATGCAAACTTTTGACAGAAGATGGGTGGTGCAGTATTGTCAGAAAGTGTGGAGAGGAATATCTGTCCTTGACATGTGCACTCTATCCGAGGCAGATAAAAGATTATGGGGATATCGTAGAACGAACGTTGGATATTACCTGCCCGGAATCAGCAAGTTTTCTTTTTAAGAAAGAACCTGTTTTTTTTAATTATAATGAAGTGGAGATGAAAGAGGAGTTTGCTCCGATAGATTATGAGAGTTATGATATGTATGCCATGATTCGAAATTATTTGATTGAGCTATGGCAGTCAGAGGAATGGAATATTACCTATGCAGATAAATATTACATTATGCTGCATTTATATTATAAAATCAAGAATTTGTCAGAGCGGGGACGCTTCCATAGCAGATCGGCAAAGCAAATGCTAAAGATTTTCAGTAAGTCGGATACGATTCATGCACTGGCTGATGTTTCTAAAGCGATCCATAATGACAGAGAGGCTTGTCTAAAGCTCCTGCACTATTTTTTTGTTCGGACCGGAGATGTTGTGGTAGAAAATATTCTCATAAACAGAGAAAGAAATTATGATATAGAACTTTTAAATAAGTGGTTGCGCGATAGAGATTTATTTATTCAAAATGTAAATGATTATTTGGAGCATTTCAGACAGACTTATCCGAGGATGGCGGAAAACTATTTTGTATATGCATTATTTCTATTTTGGATGGAGAAAAGTCCGGAGGATTCCGAAAAGATAATTTTGAGTTCTAAGCTTCCTATAAAATGTGTAGAATGGCTTTGGATTCAGCTTATTGCAGCAAGCTTTTGGACACGACAGAAAAAGATAGATGAATTTGAAGTGTATATTGCGGAAATTGATCGCTGCATTGATCATGGGAGTGTCATAAGAAGAGAGCTTGCGAAGATCATGAAGGAGATTTCATTTGATCAGGAAGCCAGAATGCTGATACTGGCATTGTTTTAGAGGGAGGATTTGATATGAATATAATGGATAAGGTTTACGTTTCGGAGGGACTGAGATTAGAGACAATTTAGTTAAATAAAAATAGAGTAGTCTCGGAAAGTAACAGAATGATTTAACATTTTATTTCTTGTCGGGAGAAGAGATGTGAAAAGGGGAAAAGAGTGAAAAAA
>CADBMH010000338.1 GCA_902795705.1 uncultured Lachnospiraceae bacterium
AGGTGCGCCAGCTCTTCCGTGCCTATGTCGGTTAAGGTGCCGATTACCTTACGGTCCTTCATCGAGTATCTCTGTGAGAGATAACGCATAGCGGCACCCATTTCTCCGTCAGGGCCGCCGTACTGACTCATGATCACCATGGCTGCCTGCGGATTACTGCGGGTAATGTTGACCGGATATTCCAGTCGTTTTTCATAATTCCACATGAAAATATATCCTCCAAAATTTTAATTCAAAATGTGTCCGTATTTCAGGACAATATACTTCTTAACCTCATACTGCGATTGGAATCTTATTCCCATGGCCATGGCGTCTGCGTCCATTCCCATTCGCCGGTTCCGTTTACGCTGTCATTGGTAAGCGGACCAAACTGAGATTCATACTGACTCACTGCTTCTTTACGCAATTTTTTGACCTGTCTGTAGTATTGCAGTGCGTCCTTGTCACATGGATGGGTATCCAAAAAAAGAACTGCTTCCGTCAGGGCAAAGCTGACCTCGGAAATATACATTAAAAGCTGTCTCTGATTCATACTCTGCCTCCTTTACTGTTCCTGTAACCGCGTGGAATACAACCATAGAACGGAAGGTTTAAGCAAGGGAAAATGGTTCCGCTTGCAAGTCCCTCATTGTAGGGATACGTTTTTCTCCATTGCTGCCAGGGTACGTATCCCATGCCGACAGGCATACCCTGAAGCGGATCGTTGTTCATACTGGAATCTGCATCACAGTTTCCGGGACGATTTGGGTTGTTCATATTCATGTGATTCATTCGACCTCCTAATAAATATGCTGCACATCATATTATGAAACCGACAGGTGACATGATATAATGGACAGGGTAGGAATAAACTGCCCTGTTAATACATAATTATGAACAAGATAAAGATGTGTGACAAAAAGAAAAGTGAGGACAGGCATGATCGAAAATTATAAAGACCTTGATTTTGGATATGGAAAGAAAACAAAGAAGAAAAAGATTCCGAAGAAACGGCTTGTGGCAATTCTCATCTGCCTGATCGGAATTGCCGGGTTTACCTGTGAACAGGCCGGGATTTTTAAAAATACAAAGGATGTCCTTGTTTACCCGAAGGTAGAGGATTCCAGAACAAAAGAGCAGGCGAGAAAGGATTTTGATGCGAAGCTTCAGAACATATTTATGGAAGAGGTGACAGATGACGGTCTGACACTAAATTATACATTAAAAAATCCTGCAAACTACGGCATCAAGGAGAATGCACCGACGCTTGGAGGCGTTTCTCTGGAGGATTTGAAAAGCAGTCTGATGGTTTCGGAGAACCGGGTGGCAGCATTGGAGACCTTTGATTACAAAAAGCTGACAGAGGAACAAAAGCTTATTTATGAGATTATATATCAAATGTCCAAAAAGAATTTAGAGTCGGCAGATTTTTTAGAGTATACGGAGGTTTTGGGACCAACATCCGGTATCCAGGCACAGCTTCCCGTGTTTTTTGCGGAGTATCATTTTTACAGTAAAAATGATGTCACAAATTATCTTTCCCTGTTAAAGCAGGTGCCGGACTATTTTAAACAGATCATCTCTTTTGAAAAGCAAAAATCGGACAAGGGGCTTTTTATGAGTGATGTAACCGCGCAGGCAATCATTGCGCAGTGCGAGGAGTTCGTAAAAAATCCGGAGAAGAATTATCTGATCAATATTTTTGCAGGAAAGCTTGCGCAGGTTCCCGGACTGACGCAGGAGGAAAAGACGGCTTTTGCGGCACAGAATAGTGATATTGTCAAAAACAGTGTAATTCCGGCATATCAGACATTGATCGAAGGCCTTACGAAGTTAAAAGGAACAGGGAAAAATGATGCCGGACTTTCCTATTTTGAAAAAGGGAAACAATATTATGAATACATGGTGCAGTCGGGAACCGGCTCTGATCGTTCGGTGAAGGAGATGGACAAATGGCTGGACGAAAAAATCCGGGATTATAAAAAAGAAATGTATGCGCTTTTAGAGAAAAATCCATCTGCATATTACACGGCACAGTCTGCGAAATATAAGTATGACACGCCGCAAAAAGCGATGGAATATTTAAAAAAATGCACGGAAAAGGATTTCCCGAAGCTTGACGATGGAATCACCTGGCAGATCAAGACGGTAGATCCTTCGCTGCAAGACAGCATGAGCCCGGCATTTTATCTGACACCGGCGATTGATGATTATAAGGACAATGTGATCTATGTCAACGAGAGTAAAAAATATGACCTTTCCAAGGCGTTTACAACAATCGCGCACGAGGGTTATCCGGGACATCTTTATCAAAATTGCTATTTTCGCTCAGGGAATCCTTCACCGGTCCGCTGTGTGATCCATGTCGGAGGTTATACCGAGGGCTGGGGCGTCTACTCGGAAATATACGGTTACGATAAGGCGGGACTTGATAAGGATACGACAAAGCTTTTGAAGATCAACACTCTTCTTACTCTATGCGTGTACGCAAAAACGGATATTGGAATTAATTACAAAGGCTGGAGCTATAAAAAGACTGTCGAATACCTGGATACCTACGGATTTTCCAAAAAGAATGCAAAGACGATTTTTGACTCCATGGTGGCAGAGCCGGGAGATTATATGCAATATACGATCGGGTATCTGGAAATCGAGAGACTGGAGCAAAAGGCGAAAAAGGAACTGGGTGGGAGGTTTGACAGGAAGAAATTTTATGATTTTTTCCTTTCTATAGGGCCGGCACCGTTTTCGATCATTGAGGAGCATATGGAGCAGTGGATGACAGAGCAGAATGCAAAATAAAATAATCGTCATGTTTTTTTTCGTCCCCGCATATGATGAAAAGAAGTTAATTCTTTAGTAAGGGGAGGCAGGGCATGGAGGAAAAAATTGACGAGGTAATCGGGCAGTATGAAGTGCGGGTATTAGAAAAACGGAGAGTGCGCGGCGGGATGCTTTTGGAGACCGATGATGGTTTTTTTACCTTGACCGGATATAAGGAAAATCTGGCGAGACTCTCCTTTACCGAACAGGTGAAACAGGAGTTGATCGAACAGGGATATCCTTATGTAGATCAGGGAATCCGTAATATAAATGGAGAATGGCTGACGAAGGATCATATGGGTGACAGGTGGCACATGAAGCGCTGGTATGCGGGAAAGGAATGTAATCTCAGTGATGAAGTACAGGTACAGAAAGCAGCAGCGCATCTTGCGGCATTACACAGGCTTTTGGTAATGGGAGCCGAACATACAGACCGGATCGTTCAAAAAAATATGGAAGCGATGTTTGAACGACGGACGAAAGAAATGCGCCGTGTATATAATTATGTGAAACAGAAAAAACGGAAAAATGATATGGAGATACGGCTTCTGAATTTATTTTCCCCTTTTTCGGAACAGGCGGAGCAGGCAGTAGATGAGTTGAAGAAAATCGGTTACAGGGAATTATTGGAGAATGAGGTAAATGCCGGAAAAATATTTCACGGCAGCTACAGTTATCATAATGTCCTGTTTGGGGAAAACGGAAAGGTTATTACAACAAATTTTGAGAAGAGTGCATATGGAATCCAAATTGTGGATTTCTATGATTTTCTGAGGAAATTTCTGGAAAAAAACAACTGGGAGATCCATAGGGGAATCCGTGTGTTACATGCGTATATGGAAGAGAAACCATTGGAAAAAAGGGAGGGGGCATTTCTCTACATTTTACTGTCATTTCCGGAAAAATTCTGGAAACAGATGAACTTTTACTACAATGGGAAAAAATCCTGGATGTCCATGAAAAATCTGGATAAACTCAGAAAAATCGAACAGCAGGAGGAAAATCGAAGAAAATTTTTAAAAGAGGCAAAAAGGGTTTTAATTTAAGTGATTTTGTGGTACGATAAGAGTTGTATGTGTAATAAGTGACTGTGAGCAGCAATTGATTATGTGAAGGAACAAAGACATGAAGAGGATAAAAAAACAGGTCGGAAGCCTCGCTGTTCTGGTACTGGCTCTTTTGCTTTTGACAGCATGTACGGTATCCGGAAAGCGGGTAAGAAAGGTTCCGACTGCAAATAACGCAGAGCAGCAGACCTTGATGACAGGTGTTGTTCTGCAGAATGATCTGGAAAATAATGTTTTGCAGATCAGGGAGCTTGATTCGGATACGGTCAGTACTCTTAGCTATGATGAAACTGCAGAGGTGCAGGATGAGTACGGGCAGATCAGACAGGGCGAGGATATAGGCGTCGGAGAGATTTTAGAGGTGGGCTATCTGCCGCAGGAGGGGAAGTTAGCGAAGGCAAAGGTGCCGAAAAACGCATGGTCCTATGATGAAGTACAGCAGTTTGAGCTGAACGAGGAGGAGAATATGCTTCTTCTGGCGGGGGAAAAGTACCGGTACGGAGAGCAGACTTATTGCTCTGCAGATGGTGTTCCTATGCAGCTTACTGATTTTAATAATAATGATGTCCTGACGGTGCGCGGTATGGGGATTCAGGTGTATTCCATAGTGCGAACGAAAGGACATGGCTATATCAGGCTGGTCAATTATCAGGATTTTATGGGCGGTATGGCATCGGTCGGCGATGAGATCATCGTTCCGATCTCGCAGAATATGCTGATCACAGCAGGAGAAGGTACCTATGAAGTGACACTTTTAAAACGTGGACTGGCTGCGAAAAAGACCGTGCTTGTTGCGGCGAATATGGTTACGGTCGTAGATTTCAGGGATTACAAAAAGGATATCAAGGATATCGGCGAGGTGGTCTTTGACATTCATCCGGACGGAGCAGTGCTCACGATCAATGGAACGACGGTAGATTACTCAAATCCTGTTACGCTGCGTTTCGGAAAGTACCGGATTGTGGTTTCCCTGGCAGGATATGGGGATTATGTGGGTATTCTGAATGTAGAAAAACAGGAGCCGGAGACAATCCATATTGAACTGGAGGAGGCGAATGCGGTCATCAGCGCGGCGACACCGACACCAAATACATCCTCGTCTTCAAGCTCACAAAGTTCAAGCAGTACGACAACGCGGAAATATGACAGTAAGCATACGATTACGGTTGTGGCGCCGGAAGGGGCAGAGGTTTATTTGAACAATGTTTATAAGGGACTGGCTCCATGTACGTTTACGAAGGTGATCGGTTCCCAGACGATTACATTAAGCGATACGGGCTTTCAAACGAAAAGCTATACGGTAGACATTCTGGATGATGACAAAAATGTTTCCCTGTCCTTTGCAGATTTAGTGGCGGAGGATGCGGAAACGGAAAGCACTGAGGCACCGGAAGCGTCTGCTTCGGCAACAGCATCGGCAGATTAAAGAAACGAATAAAATAAATTTTTAGGAGGGCGACATTATGGGTTACAAAGAAACTTACGAGGCATGGTTACAGAATCCTTATTTTGATGAGGAGACCAAAAAGGAGCTGGAGGGGATCGCAGGAGATGACAATGAGATCAAGGAGCGTTTTTATAAGGATCTTGAATTCGGTACAGCCGGACTCCGCGGCATCATCGGTGCCGGGACAAACCGTATGAATACATATACGGTGCGCAAGGCAACACAGGGGTTAGCCAATTATATCATCAAATCCGGCAAGCAGGATCAGGGAGTAGCGATCGCCTTTGATTCCAGACATATGTCACCGGAATTTGCGGACGAGTCTGCGCTTTGTCTGGCGGCAAACGGGATCAAGGCATATGTATTTGAATCTCTCAGACCGACACCGGAATTATCCTATGCGGTGCGTGAGTTAAAGTGCGTGGCAGGTATTAATATCACGGCAAGCCATAATCCGCCGGAATACAACGGCTATAAGGTTTATTGGGAGGATGGCGCACAGATTACGCCGCCGCATGACAAGGGCATCATGGACGAAGTGAAGGCAGTGACCGACTATGCCACAGTAAAGACGATGGACAAGTCTGAGGCAGAGAAGGCAGGACTTTATGAGAAGATCGGTGCTGCGATTGATGACAAATATATTGAAGAATTAAAGAAGCAGGTTATTCACTGGGACAGCATTAAAGAGGTCGGAAAAGATATTACCGTGGTCTATACACCGCTTCATGGTACAGGAAACATTCCGGCGAGAAGAGTGTTAAAGGAGATCGGATTTGAAAATGTGTATGTAGTACCGGAGCAGGAGCTTCCGGACGGGGATTTTCCGACGGTGAGCTATCCGAACCCGGAGGCGGCAGAGGCATTTGAGCTTGCGTTAAAGCTTGCGAAGGAAAAGGATGCGGATCTGGTGCTTGCAACGGATCCGGATGCGGACCGTTTAGGTGTCTATGTTAAGGATACAAAGAGCGGTGAGTATATTACCCTGACCGGAAATATGTCCGGCTGTCTTCTGGCAGATTATGAGATTTCCCAGATTAAGGAAACGAGAGGACTTCCGGCAGACGGAAAGCTGATCAAGACGATTGTGACCTCAAATCTTGCCGATGCGATTGCGAAATATTATGATGTGGATCTGATCGAGGTACTGACAGGATTTAAATTTATCGGACAGCAGATTTTAGGCTTTGAGACAAGCGGAAAGGGAGAATATCTTTTTGGCTTTGAGGAGAGCTACGGGTGTCTGATCGGCACGCATGCCCGTGATAAGGATGCAATCGTAGCGACGATGGCACTTTGCGAGGCAGCAGCTTATTATAAGACGAAGAATATGACGCTTTGGGATGCGATGATTGCAATGTATGAGAGATACGGATATTATAAGGACGGCGTACAGGCAATCACGATGTCCGGTATCGAGGGCCTGGAGAAGATTCAGGAGATCATGACGACGCTCCGCACCAATCCGCCGAAGGAGATCGGAGGCTATGAGGTGAAGTCCTTCCGTGATTATGAGGCAGATACGATTAAGGATCTGGCAACAGGGGAAGTAACACCTACAGGACTTCCGAAGTCCAATGTACTTTATTTCGATATGAATGACGGTGTCTGGATGTGCGTAAGACCGTCAGGAACCGAGCCGAAGATCAAGTTCTACTACGGAGTAGTCGGCGAGTCTTTGGAGGATGCCGATAAAAAAGGAAAAGAGATGGCAGAGGCAGTAGAAAAACTGGTTGCTTCCATGTCATAGAACATTTGCATAGGATAAAAACGGTAAGATTTAGTCACAGAAGGAGAGTGTACATGAGAAAAGGATGGTTTGGATATTCATTTGCGATATTGGCGATGGTCTGCCTGACAGTAGTTTTCTTTTTGAAATCCGGTGAGGCAAAGATTCCGTTGGAAAAGAAAGCAAAACTGGGGACGAGCTATCAGATTACGAAAAAAGGAGCGAAGTATCATAGCAGCGATACCTCTGTGGCTTATGTAGATGCGGAGGGCAGGGTTACGACAAAAAAAATCGGGGAAGCGGTAATCCGTATCAAGACAGATGAAAAGACATGGAATCAGCACCTGACCGTTGTTGCAAACGGGAAAAAGACAAGAAAGATTGATGTCTCAACAGGTGAGGTAGCAGTGCGCTCCAGTAAGATTTCTTATCAAACGCTGAAGGTGGAGAGTGGTGCAGCAGAGGAAACACCGCTTCCGGAGGAGACACCGATGGTGGAGGAAAGTCCGGTGCCGGAGGAGACTGCAGCACCAGAGGAGACTGCGGTGCCGGAGGAGAGTCTGGCTCCAACAGAGAGTGCTGCGCCCACAGAAGCTCCAACATCGGAGCCGACACCTGTTCCTGTGCCGAAAGTGAAATTTACCGTTTCTGTTAAGTTAAAAAATATAGCTGAGGAAGATGCGACAAGGGTTGTTTTATACGGAAAAGTCGGCGAAAATATCTGTAAACTTAATTTTGGCGAGATGGAGGCCGGTGAAGTAAAAACGGAGAAATTTTCACAGATTGTAGAGGAAGGGGCCGTGACACAGGGAGAGGAAATGCAGTTAGTGAAGTTAGCGGTTTATTCCAATAAAATGTATACCGTTTACCGTTATGAGGAACATACAACGACCTTTCACTATGCCACAAAGGATAAAAAAGCGCCCGTAATCTCCGGATTCGTCGGGAAAAACAGCTACAATCAGGAAATGCCGTATATGGTAGTATATTCAAACGATAAGGATTATGATTATTTTCAGTATGTGACAGCGGAGGATGATCGTGAGGGAAAGGTGACATTGACCGTTAATACGAAGAAGGTGAATTTTAAGAAGTCGGGAATATATAAGATTACCTATCGTGCTGTGGATAAGGCGGGGAATGTGTCAAAAAGAGATGCAAGAATCGAAGTGAGGAAGGCAAAGGATTTGGATTCTTATGCGGACAAGGTACTTTCTGAGATTACGAAACCGAGCTGGTCTGTATATAAGAAGGCAACGGCAATTTATAACTATACGAGAAATCATATTTCCTACACCGGTTCATCTAATAAAAGTAACTGGGAGAAGGAGGCGGTTCGCGGACTGCGCTACGGAACGGGAGATTGTTTTACCTATTATGCGGTTGCAAGAGCACTTCTAACCAGAGCGGGTATTCCGAATATCGAAGTGACCAGATATCGCGGCGTGGGGCATCACTGGTGGAACATGGTCTATGTAAAAGGCGGCTGGTATCATTATGATTGTGGACCGAGAAAAGCAGGCGGAAGATTTTGCATGGTTACGGACAATCAGCTGACGCAATATTCAAAGACGCATGGTAACAAATATATCTGGAATTATTCTGCGATACCGAAGTCGGCAACGAAGAAATTAACGACGATTTTTTGATGACCGGTATAACAGAAATTAAGTTCTTTTACTTTAAACGCAGGAAAGAAGTTTTAAAAAAGATAATTCTAGTGTAAATGTTTCTAAATAACACCACTTTATTTTTAGGATAAATTTTCATTCTACAAGGAACAAAATCGACGGCGTAGTGTACCCTACGGCTAGATTTTGTGACGCAGCAGATGGGAATTTAGACAAAAATAAGGTGTGTTTATTTAAAAACATTTACACTAGCAATGCAATACAGAGAGGATTACGATAATCATGAGAAAACAAATGAAAAGAGCAGGACTTTCCTGTCTGCTTGCAGGAACGCTGTTGTTTGGAATGCCGGGCGCACAGGTCACAGGCTATGCAGTATCATCCTATGATGGGGATGAAGATGAGGAGCCGGAGGATGAGGAGGAAACGGATGGAAACTCCATTGCAGAATGCCATTTTACTATAGGGCAGTCAGGCTATGCATATACCGGCAGGGCGATTGAGCCGATGGTTACGGTAACAGGTAAGGATGCAGATAGCGGCGCAGAGGTAACGCTGACAAAGGACGAGGATTATACGGTATCCTATGAAGATAATGTGGATTACGGTGTCGGACGGGTGATCGTTCAGGGAATCGGTGACTATACGGGATACCATATTGAGAAGTTCGGAATCCTGCCGGGAAAGGTGAGCGGACTCAAGGTGAAAAGCCCGTTTTATCTTGAAAATACCGTGACCTGGAATAAGGTCAAGGGTGCGGACGGATATTATATTTATAGGAAGGCACCGGGCGGGGATTTTCAATATATCTGTAATGTGACAGATGAAAATTATCAGGTCTTCCATGATAATGTCGGACTGAAAAGCGGCAAGCCCTATTCCTATCGCATAGCGGCTTATGTCGAGGATCCTTATCCTGACGAGGAGGTCGATGTGGAGGAGGGAATCTACGATCCTTTTTCGAAGGGATCGGCTGAATATGATGATGAGGAAGACTATGTTTTTTCAGGAGGACCTCTTTTTTACTATTCCCTGGAAAATGAAGCAAATTATTATGGGGCAAATGCGACGGAATATGTGTACGCGCCGTATTCCTATTCCTGCGCGAAGGGCAAATGTACCGTAGCGTTTGAGGCGGAGTTATCTGCGGCGGCTTCGGGAAAGGTGACAAAGAAGGTGACAGGAACCCGCTACACGATCTATACCGGTGACGCGTTAGCGGATTATATGGTCTATCTGACGGATAAAAAAATCATCAAGAGCAGCATGGGCACGGACAAGCGCGTGAAAAAAATCTATGACTGGATGGTGAAAAACTGCAATTTTACAAAGGATGTCAAGAATGAAAGCAAATTAAAGAAAATGAAAAAATATTTCCCTTATGATACTGCAGCTTTTCAGGAAAAGGCGGCTGCTTATGAAAAAAAGGTCATGCAAAAGATTTATACCGGCAAGGCGCTCTGTATGGGAAGTACCTGGCATGACTGTGATCGCGGCAGGGTGGCACTTGCTTACCGCAAGGGAAGCTGCAGCTATCTGACGCCGATGTTTAACATGCTCTGTGGCGGTGCCGGTGTGGAAGCGCATATTATTGACGGATATTATGTCAACAAGGATAAGAGCAAGGACTATCATAACTGGTCGTTTGTGAAGATCGGGAAAAAATATTACTGGTATGATGTCCCGGTTGCCTGCAAAAATAAGAAAAATAAGAAGCTTTGGTATAAAAAAGGTACGAAATACTGGAAAACCTGTCACAGCTGGAAGGCAAGCGCGACAAAAAGCTTTCAGGCGGCAAAATTTGCGAAATAGCGAGGCTTTTAAATGTCGTTTGTGAAGCCGTGAATAGTAACAGATAACCGTGTACAATCCGAAGTTTGGCGGAGGAAAAGAGAAAAAATGCAGATCAATGTTTTAGAATATATCGAGGAGACAGCACCAAAGGCAAAGGATAAGATTGCTTTTGCGGATAA